>NZ_VMMH01000025.1:0-5011 GCF_013277115.1 Streptococcus sp. 714 | reverse complement strand
CAAAGACCTTTGAAAACTGAACAAGACGAACCAATGTGCAGGGCACTACAACTAAGGTTGTAGTACTGAACAATGAAAAAACAATAAATCTGTCAGTGACAGAAATGAGTGAGAACTCAAACTTTTAATGAGAGTTTGATCCTGGCTCAGGACGAACGCTGGCGGCGTGCCTAATACATGCAAGTAGAACGCTGAAGGAGGAGCTTGCTCTTCTGGATGAGTTGCGAACGGGTGAGTAACGCGTAGGTAACCTGCCTGGTAGCGGGGGATAACTATTGGAAACGATAGCTAATACCGCATAATAGTAGATGTTGCATGACATTTACTTGAAAGGTGCAATTGCATCACTACCAGATGGACCTGCGTTGTATTAGCTAGTTGGTGGGGCAACGGCTCACCAAGGCGACGATACATAGCCGACCTGAGAGGGTGATCGGCCACACTGGGACTGAGACACGGCCCAGACTCCTACGGGAGGCAGCAGTAGGGAATCTTCGGCAATGGACGGAAGTCTGACCGAGCAACGCCGCGTGAGTGAAGAAGGTTTTCGGATTGTAAAGCTCTGTTGTAAGAGAAGAACGAGTGTGAGAGTGGAAAGTTCACACTGTGACGGTATCTTACCAGAAAGGGACGGCTAACTACGTGCCAGCAGCCGCGGTAATACGTAGGTCCCGAGCGTTGTCCGGATTTATTGGGCGTAAAGCGAGCGCAGGCGGTTAGATAAGTCTGAAGTTAAAGGCTGTGGCTTAACCATAGTACGCTTTGGAAACTGTTTAACTTGAGTGCAAGAGGGGAGAGTGGAATTCCATGTGTAGCGGTGAAATGCGTAGATATATGGAGGAACACCGGTGGCGAAAGCGGCTCTCTGGCTTGTAACTGACGCTGAGGCTCGAAAGCGTGGGGAGCAAACAGGATTAGATACCCTGGTAGTCCACGCCGTAAACGATGAGTGCTAGGTGTTAGACCCTTTCCGGGGTTTAGTGCCGCAGCTAACGCATTAAGCACTCCGCCTGGGGAGTACGACCGCAAGGTTGAAACTCAAAGGAATTGACGGGGGCCCGCACAAGCGGTGGAGCATGTGGTTTAATTCGAAGCAACGCGAAGAACCTTACCAGGTCTTGACATCCCTCTGACCTCTCTAGAGATAGAGATTTCCTTCGGGACAGAGGTGACAGGTGGTGCATGGTTGTCGTCAGCTCGTGTCGTGAGATGTTGGGTTAAGTCCCGCAACGAGCGCAACCCCTATTGTTAGTTGCCATCATTCAGTTGGGCACTCTAGCGAGACTGCCGGTAATAAACCGGAGGAAGGTGGGGATGACGTCAAATCATCATGCCCCTTATGACCTGGGCTACACACGTGCTACAATGGCTGGTACAACGAGTCGCAAGCCGGTGACGGCAAGCTAATCTCTTAAAGCCAGTCTCAGTTCGGATTGTAGGCTGCAACTCGCCTACATGAAGTCGGAATCGCTAGTAATCGCGGATCAGCACGCCGCGGTGAATACGTTCCCGGGCCTTGTACACACCGCCCGTCACACCACGAGAGTTTGTAACACCCGAAGTCGGTGAGGTAACCGTAAGGAGCCAGCCGCCTAAGGTGGGATAGATGATTGGGGTGAAGTCGTAACAAGGTAGCCGTATCGGAAGGTGCGGCTGGATCACCTCCTTTCTAAGGATAAGGAACTGCGCATTGGTCTTGTTTAGTCTTGAGAGGTCTTGTGGGGCCTTAGCTCAGCTGGGAGAGCGCCTGCTTTGCACGCAGGAGGTCAGCGGTTCGATCCCGCTAGGCTCCATTGGTGAGAGATCACCAAGTAATGCACATTGAAAATTGAATATCTATATCAAATAGTAACAAGAAAATAAACCGAAAACGCTGTAGTATTAATAAGAGTTTATGACTGAAAGGTCAGAAAATAAGGTTAAGTTAATAAGGGCGCACGGTGGATGCCTTGGCACTAGGAGCCGAAGAAGGACGTGACAAACGACGATATGCCTTGGGTAGCTGTAAGTAAGCGATGATCCAGGGATTTCCGAATGGGGGAACCCAACAGGTACTACCTGTTACCCATATCTGTTAAGGATATGAGGAGGAAGACGCAGTGAACTGAAACATCTAAGTAGCTGCAGGAAGAGAAAGCAAAAGCGATTGCCTTAGTAGCGGCGAGCGAAACGGCAGAAGGGCAAACCGAAGAGTTTACTCTTCGGGGTTGTAGGACTGCAATGTGGACTCAAAGATTATAGAAGAATGATTTGGGAAGATCAGCCAAAGAGAGTAATAGCCTCGTATTTAAAATAGTCTTTGTACCTAGCAGTATCCTGAGTACGGCGGGACACGTGAAATCCCGTCGGAATCTGGGAGGACCATCTCCCAACCCTAAATACTCCCTAGTGACCGATAGTGAACCAGTACCGTGAGGGAAAGGTGAAAAGCACCCCGGGAGGGGAGTGAAATAGAACCTGAAACCGTGTGCCTACAACAAGTTCGAGCCCGTTAATGGGTGAGAGCGTGCCTTTTGTAGAATGAACCGGCGAGTTACGTTATGATGCGAGGTTAAGTTGAAGAGACGGAGCCGTAGGGAAACCGAGTCTGAATAGGGCGAATTAGTATCATGATGTAGACCCGAAACCATGTGACCTACCCATGAGCAGGTTGAAGGTGCGGTAAGACGCACTGGAGGACCGAACCAGGGCACGTTGAAAAGTGCTTGGATGACTTGTGGGTAGCGGAGAAATTCCAAACGAACTTGGAGATAGCTGGTTCTCTCCGAAATAGCTTTAGGGCTAGCGTCGACATTGAGATTCTTGGAGGTAGAGCACTGTTTGGGTGAGGGGTCCATCCCGGATTACCAATCTCAGATAAACTCCGAATGCCAATGAATTATGGTCGGCAGTCAGACTGCGAGTGCTAAGATCCGTAGTCGAAAGGGAAACAGCCCAGACCACCAGCTAAGGTCCCAAAATAATTGTTAAGTGGAAAAGGATGTGGGGTTGCACAGACAACTAGGATGTTAGCTTAGAAGCAGCTATTCATTCAAAGAGTGCGTAATAGCTCACTAGTCGAGTGACCCTGCGCCGAAAATGTACCGGGGCTAAAACAATTTACCGAAGCTGTGGATACCTTTATAGGTATGGTAGGAGAGCGTTCTATGTGTGAAGAAGGTGTACCGTGAGGAGTGCTGGAACGCATAGAAGTGAGAATGCCGGTATGAGTAGCGAAAGACAGGTGAGAATCCTGTCCACCGTAAGACTAAGGTTTCCAGGGGAAGGCTCGTCCGCCCTGGGTTAGTCGGGACCTAAGGAGAGACCGAAAGGTGTATCCGATGGACAACAGGTTGATATTCCTGTACTAGAGTATGTAGTGATGGAGGGACGCAGTAGGCTAACTAAAGCAGACGATTGGAAGTGTCTGTCTAAGCAGTGAGGTGTGATATGAGTCAAATGCTTATATCTATAACATTGAGCTGTGATGGGGAGCGAAGTTTAGTAGCGAAGTTAGTGACGTCACACTGCCAAGAAAAGCTTCTAGCGTTTAAACATACTCTACCCGTACCGCAAACCGACACAGGTAGTCGAGGCGAGTAGCCTCAGGTGAGCGAGAGAACTCTCGTTAAGGAACTCGGCAAAATGACCCCGTAACTTCGGGAGAAGGGGTGCTGACTTTAAGTCAGCCGCAGTGAATAGGCCCAAGCAACTGTTTATCAAAAACACAGCTCTCTGCTAAATCGTAAGATGATGTATAGGGGGTGACGCCTGCCCGGTGCTGGAAGGTTAAGAGGAGTGCTTAGCGTAAGCGAAGGTATGAATTGAAGCCCCAGTAAACGGCGGCCGTAACTATAACGGTCCTAAGGTAGCGAAATTCCTTGTCGGGTAAGTTCCGACCCGCACGAAAGGCGTAATGATTTGGGCACTGTCTCAACGAGAGACTCGGTGAAATTTTAGTACCTGTGAAGATGCAGGTTACCCGCGACAGGACGGAAAGACCCCATGGAGCTTTACTGCAGTTTGATATTGAGTGTCTGTACCACATGTACAGGATAGGTAGGAGTCTATGAGATCGGGACGCCAGTTTCGAAGGAGACGTTGTTGGGATACTACCCTTGTGTTATGGCCACTCTAACCCGGATAGGTGATCCCTATCGGAGACAGTGTCTGACGGGCAGTTTGACTGGGGCGGTCGCCTCCTAAAAGGTAACGGAGGCGCCCAAAGGTTCCCTCAGAATGGTTGGAAATCATTCGCAGAGTGTAAAGGTATAAGGGAGCTTGACTGCGAGAGCTACAACTCGAGCAGGGACGAAAGTCGGGCTTAGTGATCCGGTGGTTCCGTATGGAAGGGCCATCGCTCAACGGATAAAAGCTACCCTGGGGATAACAGGCTTATCTCCCCCAAGAGTTCACATCGACGGGGAGGTTTGGCACCTCGATGTCGGCTCGTCGCATCCTGGGGCTGTAGTCGGTCCCAAGGGTTGGGCTGTTCGCCCATTAAAGCGGCACGCGAGCTGGGTTCAGAACGTCGTGAGACAGTTCGGTCCCTATCCGTCGCGGGCGTAGGAAATTTGAGAGGATCTGCTCCTAGTACGAGAGGACCAGAGTGGACTTACCGCTGGTGTACCAGTTGTCTTGCCAAAGGCATCGCTGGGTAGCTATGTAGGGAAGGGATAAACGCTGAAAGCATCTAAGTGTGAAACCCACCTCAAGATGAGATTTCCCATGATTTTATATCAGTAAGAGCCCTGAGAGATGATCAGGTAGATAGGTTAGAAGTGGAAGTGTGGCGACACATGTAGCGGACTAATACTAATAGCTCGAGGACTTATCCAAAGTAACTGAGAATATGAAAGCGCAAGGTTTTCTTGATTTGAATAGATATTCAATTTTGAGTAGGTATTACTCAGAGTTAAGTGACGATAGCCTAGGAGATACACCTGTACCCATGCCGAACACAGAAGTTAAGCCCTAGAACGCCGGAAGTAGTTGGGGGTTGCCCCCTGTGAGATATGGAAGTCGCTTAGCT
>NZ_VMMH01000024.1:0-35818 GCF_013277115.1 Streptococcus sp. 714 | reverse complement strand
TTTTGGGGTGCAGTTCAAACTCTAGCTTTTTAATTTTGCCTCTTTCTCTTATTATATTTCAGCAGGTTGTTGACCATGAGTACGAATCCCATGTCAATTCTCACTTTACGTTTACCTCTCAGATGACATCTCTTATAACCAAGCAAACCTTTATCTGCCCAAAGACAGATTTCATATCAATCTTACGTTTAGCGAAAATTTATCTACCCTTGGAAGATAAAAGTGCCTGATATTCTTTAGTTTTTAAACACTGGTAACGTTCATTCATATACAGTCCCTTTTGAGGGGCTGATTTAGGTTCACAATTGCAGTCAACATTGATTTAAAGGATTTTTACTTTCTATCTCCTCTTTTTCATGATGTATTTTCGTACAGGTGCTTCAACTATTTGAACGATTTCAAATCCTTCTTTTTGGTAAAGATTCTTAGCTCTTTGATTTGCCTCGAAGACATTTAGAGAAATACTGTCTATGTCTCCATTTTCAAAGGCCAAAGTAACAAATTTCTTTAAAGCCTGGCTACCTAAGCCTTGCCCCTGTTTCTGGGGGTTGATAAAAAATCTTCCAATATGAAGATTGCTGTCTTCTAGCCTAATTTTCTGGATAAGCCCGACAAACTCTTGGCCTTCAAAGATTGAAAAGATTCCTTCCAAATCTTGCAAAACTTGAATTGTTAAGGGAAAAGGAATCCTTGGTCCCATCCATTGTTCTTGAAAGACTTTGCCAAGGGAATTGGACCATTGGCAGACGAGCTGAGCATTTTCTGTGCTCACATTTTCTTCAAAACGAATTGTCATCTTTGCCTCACCATCTTATCTATGTTTTTCCATTATACTACTTCTCCCATTTTTTACGAATAGATAAGTATGATTGATTTTTATTTTTTTCTTGTCGGGAGCATTCTCGCTTCCTTTCTTGGTTTGGTCATTGACCGTTTTCCAGAGCAATCCATTATCCAACCTGCTAGTCACTGCGATTCCTGTCAGACTCGCTTGCGCCCCTTAGATTTGATTCCGATTCTCTCACAGGTTTTTAATCACTTTCGCTGCCGCTACTGCAAGATTCGCTATCCATTCTGGTATGCCCTCTTTGAATTGGGCTTAGGACTCCTCTTTCTAGCTTGGTCTTGGGAATTACTTTCCTTGAACCAAGTCATCCTAATCACTGCTGGTTTGACCTTGGGCATCTACGACTTTCTCCATCAGGAGTATCCCTTACTGGTCTGGATGACTTTCCACCTAATCCTCATGGCTTCCTCTGGATGGAATCTGGTCATGGTCTTCTTCCTTGTCCTTGGAATTGTGGCTCATTTTATCGATATCCGCATGGGCGCAGGGGATTTTCTCTTTTTAGCTTCTTGTGCTCTCATCTTTAGTGTGACCGAATTACTGATCTTGATTCAGTTTGCTTCTGCAACGGGAATTCTTTCCTTTCTCCTACAAAAGAAAAAGGAAAGAATTCCTTTCGTGCCTTTCCTCTTACTCGCTGCTTGTGTAATTATTTTTGGTAAGCTACTGCTTGTTTGATAAAGTCCTGAATCGGCTCTCCTTGGTGGAGAGCTTTTACGATTTTCGAACCAACAATAACACCATCTGACACCGCATTGAAGCGTTCTACATCGGCTTGACTAGATACACCAAAACCTGTCAATACTGGAATGTCGGCCACTTGATGCAATTGTGCCAAGTGCTTATCCAAGTCTGCGCGGTAATTGCCAGCTTTCCCTGTCACCCCATTGATGGCAACCGCATAGACGAATCCTTCTGCCCCATCAATCAACTCTTTCTGGCGCTCAATCCCTGTCGTCAAACTAACTAGAGGAATCAAGGCGATGTCTGTGTCTGCTAAAAAGGGCTCCACAAAGTTGGCATGCTCATGAGGAAGGTCTGGAATAATCAAGCCCTTAACCGCTGTATCTGCCAAATCTTTGACAAAATTCTCCACACCGTACTGAAAGAGGGGGTTGAAGTAGGTCATAATGACCAGTGGAACCTCTGTTTCAATGGTTTTCAAGGTTTCAACCAAAGTCTGGGTAGAGGTCCCGTGGGCTAAACTGCGCAAGCCAGCTTCTTCGATAACAGGTCCATCTGCAACAGGGTCTGAAAAGGGAATGCCCACTTCAATAGCTGAAACACCCAAATCTTCTAAAAAGTGGATTGTTTCACCAAGACCATCCAAACCTTTTTCATGATCTCCAGCCATGATATAGGGAACAAAAATTCCTTTTCCAGTTGCTTTGATAGCGTTCAATTTTTCTGTTAGTGTCTTAGGCATGAGCTTCTCCCTTCTTTGCTGCATCTGCTTCCAAGCGGTCTTTGACTTGAACTACATCCTTGTCCCCACGACCTGATAGACAGACTATCATGGATTTGTCTGGTCCAAGTTCTTTGGCCAATTTCACCGCAAAGGCGATAGCATGACTAGATTCCAAGGCTGGGATAATCCCTTCCACACGAGACAAGAGTTGGAATCCCTCCAAGGCTTCTTCGTCTGTCACAGGAACATAGCTGGCACGTTTGATATCATGGTAGTGAGAATGTTCAGGACCGATACCAGGATAGTCCAAACCTGCTGAGATAGAGAAAGCTTCAAGAATTTGACCATGGGCATCTTGGAGCACATCCATAAGAGAACCATGGAGGACACCTGGGCGACCCTTGGTCAAGGTTGCTGCGTGGTGCTCTGTATCCACACCAAGTCCTGCTGCTTCAGCTCCATACATAGCTACAGACTCATCCTCTACAAATGGATGGAAGAGACCGATGGCATTAGATCCACCACCAACACAGGCTACTAGGGCATCTGGCAAATCTTGACCTGTCAAGTCACGGTACTGTTGTTTAGCCTCTCGACCAATAACGCTTTGGAAGTCACGAACGATTTCTGGGAATGGATGAGGCCCCAAGGCAGAACCAAGGATATAATGGGTATCATCGATATTTGCTACCCATGAACGAAGGGCCGCATTGACTGCATCCTTGAGCACCCGCGAACCGTCTGTCACTGCCTCAACCTTAGCTCCCAAAAGCTCCATACGGAACACATTGAGGGCTTGGCGTTTAACATCTTCCTCACCCATGTAGATAGTACATTCCATGTTAAAGAGGGCTGCAGCTGTTGCAGTTGCCACACCGTGTTGACCAGCACCTGTTTCAGCGATAATTTTCTTTTTACCCATGCGTTTGGCAAGCAAAACTTGTCCTAAGGCATTGTTAATCTTGTGGGCCCCTGTATGGTTGAGGTCTTCACGTTTAAGATAAATCTTGGCTCCGCCGATATGCTGGGTCAAGTTTTTTGCGTAGTAGAGGGGAGTTTCGCGTCCCACGTACTGACGCAAGAGTTGGTTCAATTCCTCTTGGAAACTTGGGTCTGCCTGACTTTCACGGTAGGCTTTCTCCAACTCCAAAACTGCTGTCATCAATGTTTCTGGGACAAAACGTCCTCCGAATTTTCCGTAAAATCCATCTTTATTTGGTTCTTGATATGCCATTCTTTACCCTCTCTATAAATCTTCTAATCTTTTCATGATCTTTTTGTCCATCTGTCTCCACTCCGCTCGATACATCTACTGCATAGGGAGTAAAGTGTTGAATTGCTTTTACTACATTGTCTTCATTAAGCCCACCTGCGATAAAGAAAGGCTGAGGTAATCCAGTCGTATCCAGTTGACCCCAATCAAAGGGCTGGCCACTTCCTGCCACAGGGGCATCAAAGAGTAGATAGTCTGCCTGAGAATTGGGTACATGACCCTCTCCATCCACCTGCACAGCCTGAATACTGTCACAAGGCAAATTCTCAAATAAATCATCCGCCACCTGACCGTGAACTTGAACCAAGTCCAAGCCAACTTTGTCAATGACTTCTAGCAGTTCTGCCCGACTTGGTGAAACAAATACACCAACCTTTTTGACATCTGCAGGAATAAGCTTTGCCAGCTCAGCAGCCTGATCCAAGGTCACCTGTCTTTTACTAGGTGCGAAGACAAAACCGATATAGTCGGCTCCTGCTGACACGGCTGTCTCCACCGCTTCTTTTGTCGATAGTCCACAAATTTTAACCTTTGTCAATCTGCAACTCCTTGATTCTCTGGGCCACATCTTCTGCCTGCATAAGAGCTGTCCCAACTAAAATTCCATTAAAGGATGGTGCTACTCGTTCTGCATCCTGCCCAATGAAAATAGCAGATTCAGAAATGTACAAGCAATCATCTTTGAAATGTTTAGCCAAATCTACACTGGTCTGCAAGTCAACTTCAAAGGTAGTCAAGTTGCGGTTATTAACCCCAATAATCTCCGCACCAAGTCTGTGAGCTACCTCTAGTTCAGCTAGATTGTGGGTTTCCACCAAGACTTCCAGACCAAGCTCTGTCGCGTAGTCATACAGTTCCTTGAGACGTTCTTCTGACAAGGCAGCCACAATGAGCAGGATGACTGTCGCACCAGCATTGCGAGCTCGAATGATTTGCTTTTCATCGATGATAAAGTCCTTGTTGAGCGTTGGAATCTGTACCTGACTGGAAATCTCCCGTAGATAATCCAAATGTCCTTTAAAGAAAACTTCATCTGTCAGAACAGAAATCATCACTGCTCCGTTTTCTTCATAAGTCTGGGCCTGTTGCACAATATTCACATCGAGATTGATATCTCCCAGACTAGGGCTAGCTTTCTTGACCTCAGCGATTACCTGTAAGCGGTCCTGATGATTCTTCAAAAATTCAGCCAAGCGATAGGTTTGACGCAGGGGCTGGATTTCCTCCAGCTCCATCTGCTCGACCTCACGCGCCTTCTGCTCCAAGATTCGAGCTAAAAATTCCTGACTCATTTTTGGTACTCCTGTAACAGTCTGAGTTTTTCAAGGGCCTTGCCGCTAGCAATGACTTGACGAGCCAAGGCAACTCCGTCCTTGATATTATCTACCTTACCATTAGCATAGAAACCAAGACCAGCATTTAAAACTGTCGTTTCCAAGAATGGACTTGGTTCATTTTTAAGAACGCTAAGCAAAATTTCTGCATTTTCCTGAGCATTCCCTCCACGAATATCTTCGATAGCGTAGCGTTCCATCCCTAGATCTTCTGGAGTAAAGCTTGACAAGTTGATTTCGCCATTCTCAAGAAGTGCAATCTTGGTTGTTCCATTCAAACCAGCTTCGTCCAATCCTTCTGGACCAGCAACCACGATAGCGCGTTTGCGACCCATATTTTTCAAAACCTGAGCTGTACTTTCTAGAAGTTCTGGACGACTAATACCAAGAAGCTGTGTTTCCAAAGCCATTGGGTGAATCAGGGGACCAGTCAAGTTCATAATCGTTGGAATTCCCAACTCCAAACGAGCTGGCATGATGTATTTCATAGCTGGGTGCATATTTTTAGCAAAGAGAAAGACGATGCCAGTTTTATCAAAGACCTTACCTAGTTCAGCTGGTTTGAGGTCTAGGTTGATGCCCAAGGCTTCTAGGACATCTGCAGAACCAGATTTAGAAGAAATCGAGCGGTTACCGTGTTTTGCCATGTGAACACCACCACCAGCCAAGACAAAGGTTGCAGTTGTCGAAATGTTAAAGCTGAAAGACTTATCCCCACCAGTACCACAGTTGTCCATGGCATCATGAATTTCAGTTGGAATATGTTGGGCATGCCCTCTCATGACTTGGGCAATGGCTGTGCGTTCTTCAGGTGTTTCCCCCTTCATCTTAAGAGCTAAGAGGAGAGAAGCAATCTGCGCCTCCGTTACACGCCCAGTTACGATACGCTCAATGACATCCGTCATTTCCACACCTGATAAATTTTCAAATTTTGCTAGTTTTTCAATAATCTCTTTCATCATAGTTTCCTCACTTTACAACCTTCTCAATAAAATTCCGAATAGAAGACAAGCCATCTGGCGTTCCAATGCTCTCTGGATGGTACTGGAAGCCATAAATTGGAAGTGTTTTGTGTTGAATCCCCATGATGGCTTGGTCATCAGTCGAACGAGCTGTCACTTCAAAGTCTTCTGGCATTTCTTCAATCAAGATACTGTGGTAACGCATGACCGCACGGCCATCCTCGATACCTTGATACAAAACAGATGGTGCTTCAAAGCTGATATTGCTCTGTTTCCCATGCATGACTTTTGGAGCCAAGCCTAACTTCCCACCAAAGACTTCTGCGATGGCTTGATGACCCAAACAAATTCCAAGAATCGGTTTCTTGCCAGCAAAATCACGAATCATGTCTTCCATCTTTCCAGCATCAACTGGCCAACCAGGACCAGGAGAAAAGACCAGACCATCTGCTTTTTCAGCTTCTTCATACAGCTTGGGATCATCATTTCTCACAACCTGAACTTCTGCAAAATTCCCAATGTATTGGGCCAAGTTATAGGTAAAAGAATCATAGTTGTCAATCAATAAAATCATGGTCTTAGTTCTCCAATTCTAGTCATAGATTTTGCTTTGTTAATGGTTTCTTGGTATTCGTTTTGGGCGATGGAATCGTAGACGATACCTGCCCCAGCCTGCACATAGGCTGTTTGATTTTTGAGAATCATAGTTCGGATGGCAATGGCGAAATCCATATCACCCGTCGCAGACAAGTAGCCGATTGCTCCTGCGTATACGCCCCGTTTTTCTGTTTCCAGTTCATAGATGCGTCTCATCGCGCGAATTTTTGGTGCTCCTGACACTGTTCCAGCTGGAAGTGTTGCTTTCAAGGCATCCATAGCAGTGAGTTCTGGAAGCAAACGCCCCTTGACCACGCTGGTCAAATGCATGACATAACGGAAAAGCTCCACTTCCATATACTTGGTAACTTGGACACTTGCCGTTTCAGAGATGCGACCAATATCATTACGACCCAAGTCTACTAACATCCGATGCTCTGCTGTTTCCTTCTCATCCGAAAGCAGGTCTGTCGCCAAGGCCTTGTCTTCTTCGTCCGTAGCGCCTCTTGGTCGCGTCCCCGCAATTGGATTGGTTGTCACGATGCCATTTTTGACAGAAACCAAACTTTCTGGACTGGCACCGATGATTTGATAATCCCCAAAATCATAGAAATAAAGGTAATTAGAAGGATTAGTCACGCGGAGATTTCTGTAGAAGTCAAATGGATTTCCAGTAACTTCTGCTGAAAAACGCTGACTGAGTACACATTGAAACATATCCCCGTTACGAATCAAGTCACGAGCGGTTTCCACCATTTCCTCAAACTTCTGAGGAGCGATATGCGGTTTGAAGTTTAACGGAGATAGATCCAAGTCTTCAAATTCATTTGGAGCAGGAATGCGTAATTCCTCAAGCACTTGGTTCAAGGCTTCTTCCAAGTCTTCTTGACTACGCTCACTATAGAGAGCATCCTCGATGACATGGATTTTTTCCTTCTTGTGGTCAAAGACCATGTAACTCTCATAAACGAAGAAATGAAGGTCTGGCGTTCCAATTGTATCTTCAGGAATTTGACCAATTTCTTCATAAAGCGAAATCATATCGTAACCAACAAAACCAATTGCCCCACCACCAAAAGGTAGATCTGAATGGTGCTGTCTCTTATGAGTCACTTCATAAAGGAAATCCAAGGGATCCTGATCAATCACTTGACCATTTTGATAAAGGACTCCATTTTCAAACTTAATCTCAAAAACTGGATTATAGGCTAAGATAGAAAAACGAGCTGTTTCCTTGTCTCTCGGAATACTTTCTAAAATAACCTTGTGTTGCCCCTTTAAGCGCATATAAGCCAAGATTGGTGATAAGACATCTCCATGAATGATTCGTTCCATTGTAATTTCCCTTTCAGTTCTACTTCTAGTCCATGGCGACTGTATGAAAAATCCCCACGCAAAACAACTTGCGTGAGGACGAAATTCGCGGTGCCACCTCAATTATAGGATTTCTCCTATCTCTCATTCCTGTCTCAGAAACCTCCTGTAACAGACTGTGCGATAAAGGGCACTCCCTTGAGAATTATGTTTTTTTCTCTTGTTTCAAATGGACCCAACCTTACAGCTTTCTCTGCTTGTTTCCAGCAACCACAAGCTCTCTGTGAGAGAAAAGACTGTAATTTTTCCATCTTTTATTTTTTAGCTTCTAGATAGTCTGCAATCGCAGCTACGTCCTTGTCTCCACGACCAGAGACATTGATGATGATAATGTCGTCTTTGCTTAGTTTCGGTGCACGTTTAACTGCTTCTGCGATAGCGTGCGAACTTTCAATCGCTGGGATAATTCCTTCAGTCTTGCTGAGAAGGAGGAGAGCCTGAACAGCTTCTTCATCCGTCGCAGCGACATATTCCACGCGACCTGAATCTTTAAAGTAGGCGTGTTCTGGGCCAACCCCTGGATAGTCCAATCCAGCTGAGATAGAGTAAACTGGAGCTAGCTCTCCATCTTCCTTAAAGACTGCATAAGTCTTCATGCCGTCGACAATTCCGATACTACCTTTTGTCATAGTAGCTGCGTGCTTGTCTGTATCAAGTCCGTGACCAGCAGCTTCAACCCCAACCAATTTAACTTCTTCATCAGCCACATACTGAGAAAAAGCACCGATGGCATTGGAACCACCACCTACACAAGCAATAACGTAGTCTGGTAAGCGTCCTTCTTTTTCTAAGATTTGACGGCGAGATTCTTCACTAATGACCTTTTGGAACTCATGAACAATGGTTGGATATGGGTGAGGTCCCACAGCAGATCCCAAAACGTAGAAGGCTTCCAAATCATTCATCCATGCTCCAAAGGCTGCATCAACAGCATCTTTGAGGGTACGAGTCCCTGTTTCAACTGCGTGAACAGTCGCTCCCATCATCTCCATACGGAAAACATTGAGACGTTGACGCTCCACATCCTCTGCCCCCATGTAGACATCACAGGCCATACCAAACTTGGCTGCAGCTGCCGCCGTCGCAACCCCGTGCTGACCAGCTCCTGTTTCTGCGATTACTCGTTTTTTGCCCATGCGTTTAGCAAGAAGAATCTGTCCTAAAACGTTGTTGAGCTTGTGAGAACCAAGGTGGTTAAGGTCTTCACGTTTGAGATAAATCTTAGCTCCACCTAGGTGCTCTGTCAAACTTTCTGCAAAATAGAGCGGTGTTTCGCGACCTGAATAATCCTTCAAGTAATGGCGAAATTCTGCCAAAAATTCTGGATCATCCTTGTACTTTTCAAATGTCACTTCCAATTCATCCAACAAAGCCTGAATCGGCTCCGGTACAAAACTACCACCAAATTGTCCAAAATAACCTTTAGTTGTCATAAAAATTTCCTCTTTCTGTATTTATTCGGCTTTTTGTTTGCTTTTAGTAGTAGGCAAGGAGCTGCAGATAGAACTTAAGTTCATCAAAGCGACTTAACGCCCTAATAAAAGAAAAACAAAATGACCGAAAGAAAAAAGCCCACACACAGAATTAAATTCCGTGTGAGGGCGTTGGTAACGCGGTGCCACCTCAATTATAAAGGGACTATCCCTTTACATCTCTGCCTTGTCTAACAACAAGTTGCACTGTAAGGTGTGCGCACCGAATTTTCATTGTTTCAAATTCATTTTTAAAATCAGCCCACTTTCACTACTTCCAACCACCTGTTCACAATCACCACAGGCTCCCTGAAGATCAAAAATAGTTACTTTTCTGATTTGTTGAACTTATTTTAATACTTTGTTTTTTCTTTGTCAAGACTTTTTTACAATTTTTTTGATGAAGCTAGTACTTTTTCAGAAACTGTTTTGAAAGTCTCAATGATATAGTCCACTTCTTCATCACTTAATTTAGTGTGAAGAGGGAGCGTAATTTCATTTTCAAAGAAGGCATAGGCCTTAGGATAATTCGCCATATCAAAGCCAAGATTCTTATAGGCTGTCAAGAGCGGAAGCGGTTTGTAGTGGACGTTACTTGCAATTCCTGCTTTAGCCAATTCTTGGATGATCAGATTGCGTTTTTCTAAGTTCGCTCCTTCTACATGAGTGATGTAGAGGTGGCGTGAAGATTCGACAGTTTCAGTCTTGTGTGCCAAAGGATGTATGCGAGAACCTGCAAAACCACGATCATAGCGGTCCACGATGTCCTTACGACGTTGCAACAAACTTGGATAGCGGTCCAATTGTACCAAACCAAGAGAAGCCATGATATCTGTCATATTGCACTTGTAGGCAGGAGTTACGATATCGTATTCCCATGAACCCAGCTGCATCTTAGCAAGAGCATCCTTAGTTTGACCGTGAAGAGAAAGGATTTGGAATTCCTTGTACATTTCTTCGTCATCAATCGCTGGATTGGATTTCCAAGTCGCACTTCCACCTTCGGCCGTTGTAAAGTTCTTAACGGCGTGGAAAGAGAAGGAAGTAAAGTCAGCGATGGAACCAGCTGGTTGTCCTTTATAAGTAGATCCCAAAGCATGGGCACTATCAGAGACTATCACAATACGGTTAAAGGCTTTTTGCCACTTGCTTGAAGCAACAAACAAGTCACGTTTGTTTTCCACAACTTGGAACAAACGGTCATAGTCACAAACAATCCCTGCAAGCTCTACTGGGATAATCACCTTAGTTTTCTCAGTGATAGCTTGCTCCAGCAGATCATAGTCCATCTCAAACGTATCTGCTTGGATATCCACCATGACTGGTGTTGCTCCCACATGAGTGATGACACTACATGAAGCTGTATAGGTCATGGCTGGAACGATGACTTCATCACCAGGCCCAACTTCCAAGACGCGCAAAACCAACTCAAGCGCGGCAGTCGCAGAGTTAAGACAGACAGTCTTAGGTGTCTGTGTGTATTGGGACAAGCGACGCTCCAGTTCTTTGGTCTTAGGACCTGTTGTGATCCAACCAGAACGAAGGGTGTCTGCTACTTCAGCAATTTCTGCTTCCGTAATATCGGGTGGTGAAAATGGAATATTGTAATTTGGCATTGATTTGCTCCTTTTATCTGTACTCATTTTCTCATGACTACTTTATTTTAGCACTTCAAACACGGTTTGAAACATGATTTTGATGTCTCCAAGGAAACTAAACTCTCGGAGATAGGTAAGATTATAGCGCATCTTTTCAGGGAGGACATGTTCAACATAGGCTTGGTCAACTGACAGGCCTTTTTCGGTCATTTGACTGATGATCGTATCCTCATCCTTGTAGTTGATGCTGGCTGGAGAGGTAATCCCTGCTGGCAAAAGCAAGGTTGCCATCATTTCAGGGCTATACTGCTCTGTGTAGCGTGGCACTTCAGGACGCGTCCCTACAAAGGACATTTCGCCTTTCAGGACATTGACCAGCTGAGGCAGTTCGTCCAAACGCACACGGCGGATAAAATTGCCAACCTTGGTAATGCGGCTATCGTTAGCAGAAGTCACCAGACTCCCTTTTTTATCCGCATCCGTCACCATGGTACGGAACTTCCAAATCTTGAAAGGTCGATTGTACTGGGTCACGCGCTCTTGCTTGTATATAACCGGCCCCTTGCTATCCAACTTGATCCAAATGCTCAAAATGAGAAAGATGGGAGAGGTCAGAACCAGTAAGACCAAGGCTAGAACCCAGTCCAAGCAACGCTTGAAAATCAGCGAACCCTTCCTTTTAGAGACAAGCTGGTAGTAAGACTCAACCTCGCTTGATTTCATTTCCACGGGCAAGTCTTCCCATTTCAGCATGCTGTTTCTCCTTTGTTTTTATTATACTATTTGTCAACATTTTTCATTATACCACAAAATGGAAAAGGCGGTGAAAGAAATCTGTAATTTGAAGGATTTCCTTCTGGTACTGAATGAAAATCAAAGAGTATTAGGACATGGCCCCTGCCTGCAAGCTATACATCTTGTGATAGGTTCCTCCCAAGGCCAAAAGTTCCTCATGAGTTCCACTTTCGATAATGCGCCCCTTGTCCAAAACATAGATACAGTTGGCGTCTTGGATAGTAGAAAGGCGGTGGGCGATGGCAATGGTTGTCCGCCCCTGTCTCATCTTAGCCAGAGAAGCTTGAACCAGACTTTCTGTTTCAGAGTCAATATTGGCTGTCGCTTCATCCAAAATCAGGATTTTAGGCTGACTGGCGACTGTTCTGGCAAAGGCAAGAAGCTGGCGCTGTCCAGTAGAAAAGCTCGAACCACGCTCGGAAACGGGTGCATCATAGCCTAAAGGAAGTTCTTGAATAAAGGAATCTGCATCCACGAAGGCTGCCGCAGCCTGGACCTGCTCATCACTGATCTCTTGGTACATGGCGATATTGGACTTAATAGTCCCATGATAGAGGAAGGGATCCTGCAAGACTAGACCGATATTTTTTCTCAACTCTTCCTGACTGTAGTTCCTGATATCCACATCATCCAAGAGAACTCGCCCTGACTGGAATTCATAAAAGCGCATGAGAACATTGATAATCGACGATTTCCCAGAACCTGTATGCCCCACAAAAGCAATGGTCTCACCCTTGTTAACGGAAAAGGAAATATCATCCAGAATCGGATGTTTGCCGTCATACGAGAAACACACATGTTCAAAGCGAATACTGCCCTCTTGGACTTTGGCTTGCCCATCATTCTGAAGGGGCTCATAGGTCCTCTCATCAATCAAGGCAAAGACACGGCCCGCAGACACCATGGACGTTTGAAGGGTCGAAAAGTTTTGCGTCACTTCAATCAGTGGATCAAAGAGACGATTGATATACTGGATAAAGGCATACATGGTCCCGGCCGTTATTCCCAGATAAAGTCCACGATAGCCAAAATAGGCCATTAAAACTGCATATCCTAGGAGTTTCAGTAAACTCATGGCAGGGCGCAAAAAGAGGGCATCCAAGGCTACAGAACGGTTGGCATAGACCAAGTGTTCTTGGTTGATTTCATCAAACTCTGACTGTAGGCGCTTCTCTTGATTAAAGGCCTGGATTATTCTGATTCCCTCGATATTTTCAGCCAGCTTGCTATTGATATCTGACAAGAGACTTCTGGTTTTCTCAATGATTTTCACTGATTTTTTCCGATAGAGATTGACCAAAAGGAAAATCAAGGGGAGAAAGAGCAAGACCAAAGCTGTCAAACGAAAATCCAACACCAACATGGTATAAAGGGTTGTCAGAAAGATGAAAACTGCTGAGATAAAGCTGGATAATATCCCCGAAAACATATCACTAATAGTCTCGGTGTCATTTGTCAAACGAGAGACGATAGAGCCTGCTGGCGTCTTGTCAAAATAAGACATGCCCAATTTCTCCATATTGTCAAAGGCATCCCGACGAATATCCCTAACAATACTGTAAGACACGCGCGCAAAGAGAAGATTGCCGACATACTGGACCAGAGTTTGTAGGATATAAAGGCCGTAATAGGCCAGCAAAACGGTCACAGCGAGTTGGTTGAAAGTGCTGAGATACTGGTCGATAAAGTGGGAAGCCACAAGGGGAATGACACTTTTAATGACCGTCGTCGCTAGGAGAAAACTGAGTGCCAAAAAGGTCAGGAGTCCATAGGGCTTGAGATAGGACATCAAGCGCTTCAATACAACCCATTGTTCTTGTTTATTCTGCATCTTCTTCTCCTTTCATTTCCAACTGCTGAGACTGGTAGGTTTGGGCATACCAGCCATCCAGGGCTAGCAAGTCTTCGTGCCTGCCTCGTTCGATGATTTGGCCATTTTGCAGGACTAAAATCAAATCTGCATGGACTACTGCACTCAGGCGATGAGCCGTAATAATGGTTGTCTTGTCCTTTCGTGTCTCCTTGAGGTTGTCGATAATCGCATACTCTGTCTTGGCATCCACGGCGGATAAGGAATCATCTAAAATCAAGATATCAGGGTCTAAAATCATAGCCCGACTCATGGCCAGACGTTGCTTTTGCCCACCAGAAAGACTGACTCCTTTTTCACCGATAACTGTATCAAATCCCTGAGGCATGGCTACAATATCTTGGTACACTTGAGCTAGCTTAGTCGCTTCCTCGACCGTTGAAAGGGACAAGTTAGGATTGCCAAAGCGGATATTGTCTAAGATAGAAGTCGCAAAGAGGAACTGGTCCTGAGGAACATAGCTCATAAGACTACGAAGATCTGTCAGACGATAGTCGCGAATATCATGACCATTTAGATAAATAGCTCCCTTATCCACATCGTATTCACGCAAGAGAAGCTTGATCAAAGACGTTTTCCCAGAGCCTGTCTGTCCGACCAAGCCTAGAGTTTGCCCTTTTTCTAAACTAAAGTGAATATCCGTCAGTGTCTCCTCATTTTCAAAGGCAAAACGATCAATGGCGTACTCCAAACGCCCATTTTCAATACCATCTAAAGGAAACTCTGGGTCTTGTACAGGTGATTCCTGAGACAAAAGTTCCTCAATCCGCTGGTAAGAAACCTTCCCTCGCTGAGTGATATTAAAGAGGAAACCGATAGCCATAAGAGGCCATACCAACATATCCAAGTAACTGATAAAGGTGACCAGATTTCCAACCGTGATCTGCCCCTCCTGAACCATCAAGGAACCAACCAAGAGGGTTAAAACATAGGAGGAACCAACAAACAAGAGAACCATGGGATCAAAGAGACTATCGTATTTCATGGTTTGGAGGTTCTTTTGGAAGGTCAATTCATTCACCGCCTGAAAAGACTTCAACTCGTCCGCCTGATAACCGAAAGACTTGGTCACTTTGATACCTGATACGGACTCCTGCACCTTGTTATTGAGTTCAGAAAAGGCAGCCTGTGTTTCACCAAAGGCCTTGTGAGTCTTTCTTCCCAAACGACTGGTCGCATAAGCCATGAAAGGCAAGGGAAGAATGGCAACTAAGGTCATTTGCCATGAGATGCTAAAGAGCATGGTCAGCAAGGTCACCAAAGCCGTGATAGAAGCATCAACTGCAGACATAACACCGCCCCCTGCCAGACGAGTCAAGGCATTGATATCGTTGGTTGCATGCGCCATAAGGTCCCCCGTCCGATAGGTCTGATAAAAGGCTGGAGACATTTTTGTGAAATGTTCAAATAAGCGAGAGCGCATAATCTGTCCCAAACGGTAGGAAGTCCCAAGGATATACATACGCCAAACATAGCGCAGATAGTACATCCCAAAGGCTGAAAGAAGCAAGTAAAATAGGGCAAGAAGGAGGTCCTGCTGGGTTAATTGCCCCGATGTGATGGCATCAATGACCCTCCCCATAACCATTGGGGGAATGAGGTTGAGGACGGAAACCAAGACCAGAGCCACAATCCCGACTAAATAACGGCGTTTTTCTAACTTGAAAAACCACCAAAGTTTTTGAATAATGGACATAACATCCCTTTCTGATTGCAAATAGAAACCTGAGGCCAAGACCCCAGGTTTTTCTTATTCATAGGTTACGACTGTGACCGCACCCTTGTCATACTCAGCGATAAAGATATTGGCTACATTGTCATGCCCTTGCTTGCTGAGGTTATCAAGCAACCACTCTTCGTTACGACCAATCGACTCCAAAACATCGACTTGTATCACACCGTCAGTCACAACTGGATACTTAGGATTTTCATCTCCCATTTGGACCACGATGAGTTGGCCATTTTGCTCCTGCACAGCTCGTTTGACTTGCTTCATCTGGAAAATTCCTTGGCTACGAAGTTTGAGGGCTACATCCGATGCAGACAAGCCAACTGAACGACAGGCTTCTGGGTCAATCTGCCCATTTTTGATAAGGAGAGTTGGTTTTCCATCAATCAAGCGTTTGACAAAACGAACATTGTTATTGAGCCACTTGAGGGTCAAGACCAAAATCGTCCACATCATCAAAATCACTGCATACTGGAGAATACTGATAGAACTATTGTAAATCACCCCACCAATGATACCACCGAGAACATAGTTCTGAATTTGGTCTGTCGCAGAGTTAGGTGCTAGGTTCCCCTTTCCTGTCACATTGATAACAAAAACAAGCGAGAAGAGCCCCAAGGCCAGTTTGATTAAAATTTCCATATAATTGAGTGTCATTTGTTTACCTCCACCAATTCAATAGCATCTGTTTGATGCAATTCTAATTTCTCTAAAAGATACTTGTCTGGTTGGCTCCCGTTCATGGCACGATAGACATTTGAACCTACCTTGACAAGCGCTCCATCAGTGGCTGCAGAAGTATTGACATAGACTTCTGATTTATCCACTCCCAAGTCTTTGGAAACAACCTCTATGAAATGAAGGGAGGTTTGAAATTGATTGTTAGAGGCTTGATTGGTCTGGTATTTTGAAATTGTCACTAAAAGCATGGCCACTAAGGTCAAGGCCAAAATCATGACCAATTCCCGAAACTTAGTCCCCTTTTTATCTCGATAGGCCTTAAAGGCAAAAAATCCTGTGATAGCTAGGAGAACAATTCCAAAACCAATCATGATTCCATTTTGTTGACTGATTTGGCTAAGTACATAGTCATATGAGTAAAATTTCATTTATTTTCACTCCCTTTCATAAAATCATTCTTAATTATAAACGAAAGAGAGTGATTTTTCAAGCCATACGTTGGGGAAATAGACCTTTTTTTGGTATAATAAAATCTATAATCTGAATGAAAAAGGTAACTTTATGAAACTTATCTCATGGAATATTGATTCCCTCAATGCTGCCCTAACTAGTGACTCAGCTCGCGCGAAATTGTCCCAAGAAGTCCTACAAACCTTGGTCGCTGAAAATGCTGATATCATTGCTATCCAAGAAACCAAGCTTTCTGCCAAGGGCCTAACAAAAAAACACCTAGAAGTTTTAGAAGAACTCTTCCCAGGCTACGAAAACACGTGGCGTTCTTCTCAAGAACCTGCCCGAAAAGGCTATGCTGGAACCATGTTCCTCTATAAGAAAGAACTTACGCCTACTATCAGCTTCCCAGAAATCGGTGCTCCGTCTACCATGGACTTGGAAGGTCGTATCATCACCTTAGAATTTGATGAATTTTTCGTAACCCAAGTTTACACTCCAAACGCTGGCGACGGTCTCAAACGCTTGGAAGAACGTCAAGTCTGGGATGTCAAATATGCGGAGTATTTAGCTCAACTAGACAAAGAAAAACCAGTCCTTGCGACCGGTGACTACAATGTGGCCCACAATGAAATCGACCTTGCAAATCCTGCTAGCAACCGCCGTTCACCTGGATTTACCGACGAGGAGCGTGCTGGATTTACCAACCTTTTAGCAACTGGATTTACCGATACTTTCCGCCACATTCATGGCGATGTTCCAGAACGCTACACTTGGTGGGCGCAACGCAGCAAGACTTCTAAAATCAACAATACAGGCTGGAGAATCGACTACTGGCTCACCAGCAACCGCATCGCTGACAAGGTGACTAAGTCTGATATGATTGACTCAGGTGCTCGCCAAGACCATACACCCATTGTCTTGGAAATTGAGCTCTAAGGAGAAAGCTAATGGACTATCAAGCTGTCATTCCTGAATTTGTAGTATCTGACCTCGAAAAGTCACGCCACTTCTACTGCGACTTGCTGGGATTTTCTGTCGAATACGCACGTCCAGAGGAGAAATTTCTCTTCCTCTCGCTTGAAGACTGCCAACTTATGCTAGAAGAAGGCAGCACAGAAGAATTAGCCCAACTAACCTATCCTTTCGGGCGCGGTGTCAATATTTCCTTTGGCATTGAAGATGTCCCTCAGCTCCACCAAAAACTGCTGGAAGCTGACTATCCTATCCATCGTCCGCTGACCAAAAGAGAATTTCGAGTGGGAGATAGCTTTATTTACCCTCACGAATTTGCAGTTTTGGATCCAGATGGCTATTTTTTAAGATTTAGCGAATAGAAAAAATCTTTCAAATCAGAAAAAGGCATATTGTCAGATCTTGAAGAATCTTGATAATATGTCTTTTATGATGAAAAAAACTTCTAAAGGTTAGCCTATAATTGATAATTTGTCCATTTTTCTTCAATTTATTCGTTTTTTATATCCAAATACTAACAAAATATTTGATTTCTAAAGTTATTTAGTGTAAAATAAAAACATTGACACAAGCCTATTTAAAATTGAATATCGTTTTACTTGTTTATGTCGTGAATTGGCACGACGTTTCTACAAGGTGCCGGAACACCTAACAATAAGTAAGTTAGCTTGAGGGGATGGTCTTTTTTGCCATGCCTATTTTGGGGACTTACTTAGGGGATTAAGTAGGTCCTTTTTTCTATTAGTTTTTTCTGGTTAAGGATCAGAAACAAGCAAATGGATTGGCTTTTAGACTTTAGGAGGTCTTATGAAATTATTAGAAGAGCGCATCCTCAAGGATGGGCATATCTTGGGTGATAACATCCTCAAGGTGGATTCCTTTTTAACCCACCAAGTTGACTTTAGCTTGATGCGAGAGATTGGTAAGGTTTTTGCGGCAAAATTCGCTGCTGCTGGCATTACCAAGGTTGTGACCATTGAAGCGTCAGGCATTGCACCAGCCGTTTTTACAGCTGAAGCCTTAAACGTTCCCATGATTTTCGCCAAAAAAGCTAAAAACATTACTATGAACGAAGGAATCTTAACTGCCCAAGTCTACTCCTTTACCAAGCAGGTGACTAGCACCGTTTCCATCGCTGGAAAATTCCTCTCACCCGAGGACAAGGTCTTGATTATTGACGATTTCCTTGCTAACGGCCAAGCAGCTAAAGGTTTGATTCAAATCATCGAACAAGCCGGTGCTAGAGTCGAAGCTATCGGTATCGTGATTGAAAAATCCTTCCAAGATGGTCGTGATTTGCTTGAAAAAGCAGGCTATCCCGTCCTATCACTTGCTCGTTTGGATCGTTTTGAAAATGGTCAGGTCGTATTTAAGGAGGCAGATCTCTAATGCAAACTCAAGAAAAACACTCGCAAGCAGCCATTCTTGGCTTGCAGCACTTACTAGCCATGTACTCAGGATCTATCCTGGTTCCCATCATGATTGCAACAGCCCTTGGCTATTCAGCTGAGCAGTTGACCTATCTGATTTCCACAGATATCTTCATGTGTGGGGTGGCAACCTTCCTCCAACTCCAACTCAACAAATACTTTGGGATTGGACTCCCAGTCGTTCTTGGAGTTGCCTTCCAGTCGGTAGCTCCCTTGATTATGATTGGTCAAAGCCATGGTAGTGGTGCTATGTTTGGTGCCCTTATCGCATCAGGGATTTACGTAGTTCTTGTTTCAGGCATCTTCTCAAAAGTAGCCAATCTCTTCCCATCTATCGTAACTGGATCTGTTATTACCACGATTGGTTTAACCTTGATTCCTGTCGCTATTGGAAATATGGGAAATAACGTTCCAGAGCCAACTGGTCAAAGTCTTCTGCTTGCAGCCATCACTGTTCTGATTATCCTCTTGATTAACATTTTTACCAAAGGATTTATCAAGTCAATCTCCATTTTGATTGGACTGGTTGTCGGAACTGCCATCGCTGCTAGCATGGGCTTGGTGGACTTCTCTCCTGTTGCGGCAGCACCTCTTGTCCATGTCCCAACCCCACTCTACTTTGGGATGCCAACTTTTGAAATCTCCTCTATTGTCATGATGTGTATCATCGCAACGGTGTCTATGGTTGAGTCGACTGGTGTTTACCTAGCCTTGTCTGATATCACGAAAGACCCAATCGACAGCACGCGCCTGCGTAACGGTTACCGTGCAGAAGGTTTAGCTGTACTTCTCGGAGGAATCTTTAACACCTTCCCTTACACAGGATTTTCACAAAACGTTGGTCTGGTTAAATTATCAGGTATCAAGAAACGCCTGCCAATCTACTACACAGCTGGTTTCCTGGTTCTCCTTGGACTCCTTCCTAAGTTTGGCGCCCTTGCCCAAATCATTCCGAGCCCTGTCCTCGGTGGTGCCATGCTGGTGATGTTTGGTTTTGTCTCGATTCAAGGAATGCAAATTCTCGCCCGTGTTGACTTTGCCAACAATGAACACAACTTCCTTATCGCAGCTGTATCAATCGCTGCAGGAGTTGGACTCAACAACAGTAATCTCTTCGTTAGTATGCCGACAGCCTTCCAAATGTTCTTCTCAAACGGAATCGTCGTAGCCAGCCTACTTGCCATTGTCCTCAATGCCGTACTAAATCATAAAAAGAAATAAGAAAAGAGGTGTGAGCCTCTTTTTTTGTTTATCTATATCCTTACCTGTCTATCTTCTGACCTCTGGCCTGTGACAAACATGGTAAAGGTTGCTTTGCAGACGTTTCTGCCCTCTTGATTGGTGATATCGACATCCACTACACAGGTTGTGCGACCTTGATGGACGCATTCTCCTTTAATGGTCAACACGTCGTCGAGTTTTCCTGCCTTGAGGTAGTTGATAGAGGATTGAAGTGTCACCCCATCAAGCCCCAGCGAGATAACCACCAAACCACTAATCTGGTCACAAAGGGTGAAAAGATAGCCACCATGGGCATTGCCATAGTAGTTGAGCGACGAGTCCACTACTTTGGTCGTCACCACAACGTGACCATCTCTCATTTGTTCAATTTCGTAATTTTCAAAGGCAGATATAGCGTCAAAATGAAAATCTTTCATCGTTTCCTCCTGATAGTTCAAACGACACTATGATACTACATTTTATAGGACTGTGCAAGGAGAAAGCTCCTAGTCTGGCAAAATTCCGACCTGCTCTACAAAGCGCATAAAGGCTGCTTGTCCTTGTTCCGTCTGCTTGTAAACTCCAGCGTCCTCAAGTACACGCGCAAAAATAGTACCCACAGAGTCCTTGACGATTTCAAGGGCTTTTTCTTTATCTGTTATGTCTGGATATTGGGCTCTAAGTTGGTCTGCCCATTCCTGATGATAGTCGGCAACTATATCACCATCTCCCACGAGGTAGCTAGCCACCTGCTCTACTTCTGCTTTCAAACGAGGTGGTAAGATAGCCAAGCCCATAACCTCAATCAAGCCGATATTTTCCTTCTTGATATGTTGAACATCCTTGTGGGGATGATAGATGCCATCAGGATGCTCTGGCGATGTCTGGTTGTCTCGCAAGACCAAGTCCAACTCAAACTGGCCATCGCGTTTACGGGCAATGGGTGTGATGGTATGGTGTGGTGTTCCATTACTTTCTGCCAAGACTTGCACCCTTGGATCTGAATACTGACGCCATTCCTGCAAAATCTTATCAGCCAAGTTGATTAAATCTTCTTTGGAATCCGAGGTCAAACGTAGCACTGACATAGGCCACTTGACAATCCCTGCCTTGACCTGCTCAAAACTAGCAAAACGGAAAGTCTTTTGCAAGGGAGCCAATTCCATAGGAAATACGTGACGGCCTCCCTGATAGTGGTCATGAGTTAGAATAGACCCCCCTACAATTGGTAAGTCCGCATTTGAACCCGCAAAATAGCCCGGAAACTGCTCTACGATAGCCAGTAGACGCTCAAAACTCTGACGACTAATAGCCATAGGACGATGCTGGCCGTCTAAGAAAATACAGTGCTCATTAAAATAAGCATAAGGCGAATACTGGAAACCCCACTCCTGACCAGCCATTTCAAAACGGATAATGCGGTGATTTCTACGAGCTGGGTGGTTTACCCGACCATGGTAGCCTTCATTCTCTAGACAAAGCTGACACTGGGGATAATTGCTAGCTTGCACCAACTTGGCTGCCGCAATCTCTTTGGGATCCTTTTCAGGCTTAGAGAGATTGATGGTAATTTCTAGCTCTCCGTAGTCAGATGGAACACGATAAGCGATATTTTTAGCAATGGCCTTGAGCTTGATGTAGTCATTTTTCTGGCTAAGTTGGTAAAAGTCCGCAATCGCCTGCTCTGGTGACTGGACATAGGTTGCCCAAAAGTCACGATTGACCTGACTCGGACAAGGAGTCACCAAGTCCATCAGTTCAGCACCAAGGATTTCACGCGCAGTCTGACTATCCTCAATCGTCTCTAATCGAACGGCTTCCTCAACCAGCTGGTCCTTGAGGTCAATCAATTTATCCAGATTGGTCTCAACTTCCAAAACACCATCTCCCACTCGTGCCAAAACACGATTGGTCAGGTAGATTCGATCCATTTCTTCAAATGAACTTCCTGCAATGACTTCCGTGATAAATGCATCTAGAACTCCCTGACTCATTGATTCTCCTTCTTACTTTCTAAATAGTCTCTGACAGCATCTAAATCCTGAAAAACTTGTTCTGTTTTATTTAAGAAAGACTGTGCTGGTATTTTTAAGTCTGGAATACAAATAACTGGTATCCCAGCTCTATAGGCTGCTTCTATCCCTGCTTCACTATCCTCTAATACTAAGCAATTCTCTGGCAAAACATTCAAATCACTACAGGCCTTTAAAAATATATCAGGGTAAGGTTTACTTCGCTTTACATCTTTTGCAAAAACTAGATGGTCAAATAGGGACAGTATACCATTACTATCCAAAATCATTCTAGCTCTAGATTCAACACTTGAAGTTGCTAAAGCGATTGGAATACCTTCTCTTTGCAAAAAAGCAAGCAAATTTTTAGCACCTTTTTTTAAATTTACACCTTTGGCTAAAATTCGAGCTTCCAGTTCATAAACTTTTTCCAAGGTTTGGTCAAAGTTCCAAGGTAAATCATAGGTATCCAAAAATCGTTGAACATTCTCCTCTTCCCTATGTCCACTGTATTCTCTAGAATAAGTTTCTTCTGTGAAAGGAATTCCAAAATCTCTAAGCAATTCTTGATAAACTTTTAGAGAAATGATCTCAGTATCAGCTAATAAGCCGTCTAAATCAAATATTACGGCTTCCATATACTTCTCTCCTAGTCTAAAACGCGAGTGCCACCTGCAACTTCAGCGATATAGAAGCTTGGAGCATATCCGACTACTTCCTCGTAGTGCTTACCAACAGCTTCCTTAAAGGACTCAACTGTATCTTTTTGCACCAAAGCAATAGCACATCCGCCAAATCCTGCCCCTGTCATACGAGCACCGAGAACACCTTCTTGTGCCCAAGCTGTGTGAACGAGGGTATCTAATTCCAAGCCTGTTACTTCATAATCATGCTCCAAAGAAACGTGAGATGCATTCATCAAGCGACCAAAGGTTTCTAAATCACCTGCTTGAAGGGCTGCTTGAGCTTTAAGGGTACGTTGGTTTTCAAGCACAGCATGGCGAGCACGTTTCATACGATTTTCGTCTTTAATCAGGTAGCTGTATTGGTCAAAGGCCCACTCATCCAACTCACCTAAGGTCTGAATATCCAAGGCAACTTGCAATTCTTCGACTGCTGTTTCACACTCAGCACGGCGTTCATTGTATTTAGAGTCCGCCAACTCACGGCGTTTGTTGGTATTCATAATAACAACAACATTATCCTTCAAATCAAGTGGTACCAAATCGTATTCTAAAGTATTGGTATCTAGGTAAATAGCGCGTTGGTCAGCACCCATACCAATAGCAAACTGGTCCATGATACCAGAGTTGACTCCGATAAAGTTATTTTCTGTTTGTTTTCCGATTTTAACCAAATCCAAACGGTCTAGTTTTAAATCAAAAAGATGCTCTGCCACAACCCCTGTCAACAGTTCCAAGGACGCTGATGAAGACAAGCCAGCACCATTTGGGATATTCCCATAAACATAAAAATCAAAACCTTTATCAATCACGTGCCCAGCTTCTTGCAAGAAATGAAGAACCCCTTTTGGATAGTTGGTCCAGTTGTGCTCTTTTTCAAATTTGAGATTAGCAAGAGGAACTTCGATAATACCCTTGTCCTCAAAGTTGGCTGAGTAGAAACGCAAAACTTGGTCATCACGTTTGCGAGCAGCCCCATAAGTTCCTAAGGAAATAGCAGCAGGAAAAACGTGTCCGCCATTGTAGTCTGTGTGCTCACCAATCAAGTTGATACGACCTGGTGAGAAGAAAGTTTGGTCTGCTTCTTGACCAAAAACAGCAAGAAAGTCTTTGCGAAGTGCTTCAGCAGTAAGATGTTGTGTCATATGAATTCTCCTTTGACTGTCCGTTAAGTCGTCTTAACGTGTAATCGTTTTCTTCTATTGTATCCAAGGAATTTCCCAAGGTCAATCCTTTTTACTAAACTTTTACTAAACTATCAGTAAAAAGCAGAAAAATATGATATACTAACCTAAAAGAAGGAGGAGGATTTATGGCTACCTTAAAAGACATTGCACAGCTAGCCTCTGTCTCTATCGCGACCGTATCCCGTGTCCTCAACCGCGACCAGAGCCTATCTGTTACAGAAGAAACCAGACACCGTATTTTAACTGTTGCTGAAGAGCTAGGCTACACCAAACACCTCAAGACAGGCGAGTCCCACAAGCCCAAGCAAAAGATTGCCATTATCCAATGGGTCAGCGAACAAGGGGAGCTGGACGACCTCTACTACTACCAGATTCGCCTCGGGATTGAAAAAAGAGCCCAAGAGTTGGACTATGATATCTTGCGCTATTTTAATGACCATCCTTTTACACTGAGCGAGGAAGTGATTGGGATTCTTTGCATCGGAAAGTTCAGCCGATCACAAATCTCTGCCTTTGAAGAATACCAAAAACCTCTTGTATTTCTAGACAGCGATACCCTTTCTCTTGGACACACCTGCATTATCACGGATTTTTACACTGCCATGAAACAGGTTGTCGATTATTTCCTCAGTCAGGGACTGGACAGTATCGGGATTCTAACAGGCCTTGAGGAAACAACTGACCAAGAAGAAATTATTGAGGATAAACGGCTGGAGAATTTTAAAAACTACAGTCAGACAAAGGGAATCTATCATGATGAACTTGTCTTTCAAGGAAGCTTTACTGCCCAGTCTGGCTATGACTTGATGAAGGAGGCTATTCAGAACTTGGGAGACCAACTCCCACCAGCCTTTTTTGCTGCCAGCGATAGTTTAGCCATTGGTGCCCTCCGTGCCCTCCAAGAAGCTGGAATCAGCCTACCAGACCGCGTCAGCCTTATTTCCTTTAACGACACTAGCCTGACCAAGCAAGTTTATCCTCCCCTTTCTAGCATCACGGTCTATACTGAGGAAATGGGCCGAGCAGGCATGGATATTCTTAACAAGGAAGTTCTCCACGGCCGCAAAATCCCTAGCTTGACTATGCTGGGAACCAGACTGACTTTAAGAGAGAGTACTCTGCCCTAACTCCACAAATTAAACATGACAAAAAATCCTAATAGAGAGTCTCAAATCTCCATTAGGATTTTCTTTTTTAATCCATCACAATCATAGACTTAATAGTCTTACGTTCGTCCATGTCTTTATAAGCCTGGTCAATATCTTCTAATTTATAGCTCGAAGTAAAGACGCGACCTGGATTGATATCACCATCAAGGACAGCCTTGAGCAAGAACTGCTTGTTATAAGTTGTGACAGAAGCTGGACCACCGCCGATTATTGTATTTTGACCAAAGGTTGAGCCAATGGCACGATTTTCATAGTGCGGTACTCCAACAAAGCCCAAACGACCTCCATTATGGAGAACACCAAGAGCTTGATCTACGGCTGCTTCAGTCCCAACACATTCAAGGGCTGCATCTGCTCCACCACCAAGGATTTCACGGACTTTGGCAATTCCCTCTTGACCACGTTCAGCTACAACTGCTGTCGCACCTGATTCCAAGGCCATCTTTTGGCGGTCTTCATGACGGCTCATAAGGATAATTTGTGATGCACCACGCATTTTAGCGGCGATAACAGCACATTGCCCAACAGCCCCGTCACCAATCACCACAACCTTATCCCCTTTTTGCACATTAGCAACACGCGCTGCATGATAGCCAGTCGGCATGACATCAGCAAGTGTCAAAAGTGACTTGAGCATGCCTTCGCTATAATCTGAAGGTTGACCTGGAATTTTCACAAGTGCCCAATTAGCAAAGTGGAAACGGATATACTCAGCCTGGACACCACTTGACCAATTGGTGCCAATATGGCGGTCACAAGTCCCATCATAGCCAGCTCGACAGGCATCACACTCCCCACAACCATGTGTAAACGGAGCAATGACAAAGTCACCTGGTTTTACTGTAGTAACGTTCTCACCAACTTCTTCGACAATCCCGATTGCCTCATGACCGCTATTTCCATGTCCTTCTTCGATTTCAGGATTACGGTAACTCCAAAGGTCCGAACCACAAACGCAAGTACGGACAATGCGGATAATAGCATCATCTGCTTCTATAATTTGCGGGCGTTCAATTGTAGCAAGTCCAACCTGACCTGCCTTTGTATATACTGCTGATTTCATTTAAAATTTTCCTTCCTTATAAAGTTTAATTTTGTGATTTAATCGATTTAAGGCCACCCGCAACTGAGACAAGCGCTCCTCTAATTTTTTCTTTTCCTCTTCTAAAATATCAATCCTTTCCGCCCTCGTTTCATCTCCCTTTTGGTAGAGCGACATATAGTCAACTAAACTATCTACAGAGACACCCGCCGAACGAAAACACTTAATAAATTCCAGCGCCTCAATATCCTGATCTTGAAAATCACGAATCCCAGTTGCAGTACGAGTAATCGGTGGTACAAGACCAACCCGTTCATAATACCGAATCGTATCCGCTGAAATTCCCAACAAATCACTGGCAGATTTAATATTCATACACTAACCTCCTCTCATTTTATTCACTGAGTTTAAGCTATTCGAACTCACTTATCTTATTATATAACTTTGAGTTGACTCCAAGTCAAGCATTTTGCATCTAATCGAAAAATTTTTTATAATTATCAATCATACATCTGGAGTTTATACAATGCTCTTAACTTACCAATCTTTTAAATTATTTAAATAATAAAGAAAATACTCTATCCCAAATACGATAGTACCCAATCATTTTTCCTAATGTTGATGCTCCTGACTCCGCTCCAAGTCACACACCTTTCGCTTATGGGCTCGGTGGGTTGCTAGGTCTTCATCAACCTCAATGGTGACGTTTTGAAAACCACAATCTTTGAGGAAAATTCGAATAGATTCTTTACAAGCTTCCATATTTCCCACTTCTTTTATACAAACATGGACAATGGCATTTTTTTCCAAACCATCCATAGTCCAGAGATTAAGCTGATTAAGACTGGCCACATTGTCCAATCGCTCCAGCCCATTCTTTACTTGCTTGATATCAAGACCTTCTGGCACAGCATCCAAGAAAATCTTGAGCGTAGACCAAAAACGTGGAAGAGCTTTTGAAAGAATAAAGAAAGAAATGACAAGGGACAAAAGTGGATCTAGGATATACCAGTTCGTGAATCGAAGAACAATGGCCATTAGGATGACAGCCACCCACCCTAGGGTATCTTCCAGAAAATGCAGACTCAGAATAGACTCATTCTTTGTCTTTCCCTTACTAACCACTAGACTGGCTAACACATTAATAGTAATCGCAATCATTCCTAACCAGAGAATCCCCTCATCATTGACTGGTTGCGGATTTAAAATCTTCGTGACATTTTCCAAAATGACTAGAACAGATCCTGTCATGAGTATTATCGCTGTCACCAAGGCTCCTAGCAGACTAAAACGCTTATAGCCCAAGGTGTACTGATTGTCTTCCTCACGATTAGAGATGGTTTCTAGAAAAGCTGATATTCCAATTGCAATCGCATCTCCCAAGTCATGCACAGAGTCAGCAAGCACTGCACTGGACCCAAATAATCCACCAGCGATAAACTCGACAATGGCATAAGTCACATTTAAGAAAAAAGCTAGCCAAACAGCATATTTTGCCTTCATATTTCTCATTCCTTTGTTATAATAGATTCATGAACACCTTGTTCACTATCATTATCCACTAAAACTTGAAGAAAGGATAGAAGCAAAGCGTCAGCTTTATTCAGTTCTGAACAATTTGCCTCAAGTGTCCATATGACTAAGATTGACCGCCGTATCAGTAAAACAAAAAAAGCCATCTATCAAGCTTTTCTACAACTTTTGAATGCTAAAGGTTACGAGGCTACTACTGTTCAGGCTATCATTGATCTCGCAGATGTGGGCCGCTCCACATTTTACTGCCACTATGAGAGCAAGGAGCTGCTTCTAGACGAGCTCTGTCGCTACCTCTTCCATCACCTCTTTGAAAGAGAGCAATCTATTTCAACCGAAGATTACCTCGCCCACCTCTTTCTGCATTTTCAGAAAAATCAAGACCATATCACCAGTCTTCTATTCTCCAAAAATGACTACTTCCTCCGTCAACTTCAGAGAGAGTTGGAATACCACGTCTATCCCATGCTGGCTGATGATTTGAGAGAAGCTCACCCAGGTCTGCCTACTTCTTATCTCCAACACTTAGTTGTTACCAACTTTATCGAGACATTGACCTGGTGGCTAAAAAAAGGACAAGACTTCACAGAACAAGAAGTTGTCCAGTTTTATCTAGACCTTCTCATTACTAAAAATTGAATACAGAGTAGAGCTCAGTTGCCTTATACCTAGGCTACTGAGTTTTTCATTTTTTTAACAATAAAAGAGGACCAACTGATCCTCTTTTTCATAATATAATACTCTTCGAAAATCTCTTCAAACCACGTCAACGTCGCCTTGCCGTAGATATATGTAACTGACTTCGTCAGTCTTATCTACAACCTCAAAGCAGTGCTTTGAGCAACCTGCGGCTAGTTTCCTAGTTTGCTCTTTGATTTTCATTGAGTATAAAATCCTTTATTATCAACTCTTTCTGTTTTAATCGAAATCTCAAAACAGTACTTTTAAACATCTTTTCCTAGTTAGGTAAGTCAGTATTCTGCTTAGCTGCCTTGCTCCACTGGTACCAACCAACTAAACTATTAATCAGGTAAATCAGATATTTTCCTTGAATTTGCAGACTTTCTCCCCACCAGAGATAGATTGAAAAGACATTAGTAGCTGCCCAGAATATCCATTGTTCACGGTAAACAGCTGTCATGAGAATTTGTCCTACCCCATTGGTCGCATCGGTGATGGAATCGCGATAGGGACGATTGGCACCAATAGACTGATAAATGAAGCCAAAGGCCAACCACCAAAGAACACTAATGGAAAGATACTTGGTCCAACCCTTGCCATCCAGTTTACGTGCGACAAACTCCTGTTTTTCTTTCTTGAACTGAGCTTGATAAATCCAAACTAGAAGACCAATTGGCTGCATGACCGTGAAGTAAAGGGTCGTCAATACCTCACCATAAAAGCCTTTCTGTAGGGCCAAGATAAGGTAGATAACAGAGTTAATCAAGCCAAAAAGATAGTTACTTGCTCGACCTTCCGACACAAAGATAACACAGATAATCCCTGTCAGACTACAAATCATCCCAATCCAGTCAACAATACGGTGTTCATAAATCAATTCCAGCCAGAGAGGAAAACTTCCTAAAACCAGCAAATAAAGCCACTGGGCAAAACTACGATGGGCAAAAAGGTCATCCCAGATAGCCTTCATAGTTCCTGAAAATCCTAAATCAGCCATCGCCGTAACCATACGACGGTAACCACCTGACATTTCACCTAGGGTTGTTTTGATATTCTCAATTTTCTTTTGCAAATAAGTATGCATCATTTCTCCTTTTGTTTTTAAAGAGCCGTGTCTGGATAGACTTTCGGACGCAACGCTCTATTAGATAATGAACTGTCTATACACAAGATTCCCAACCTTAGTCGACATGAGCTGAAAATCCTTATTTGTTAAGTAGTTCACAACACATTATACACCTATTTTATGAATAGTCAAGTGTCTTTACAGTAAAATTTGCAAATTCCTGAAAATTTTCTCTTATTTTCCATTTTGAAAGACATTTTGGAACTCTAATATCAAAAAGCCCAGACGACATTGTCTGAGCATTCTTCTATATAGGCGTTTAAGCAAGTTGAGTTTAGCATTCTCAGTCTATTTCTTCAACAAACCTTGTTCTTGTAAAAACTCCTTGGCTACTTGTTCTGCTGACTTGCCTTCGACACCAACTTGGTAGTTGAGCTGACTCATCTGGCTTTCAGTAATTTTACCAGCCAATTTATTGAGAACTTTTTCTAACTCAGGATGTTTCTTGAGAAGAGCTTCTTTCATGAGTGGAGCTCCTTGATAAGGTGGGAAGAGTTGCTTGTCATCTTCCAAGACCTGCAAATCATAACGCGCCAACTCTGCATCCGTCGAATAGGCATCCGTGATTTGAATATCGCCTGACTGAATCGCCTGATAGCGGAGGGCTGGCTCCATAGTCGCTACATTGAGATTGAGACCATACATTGATTGCAAGCCCTTATTGCCATCTTCACGGTCATTAAACTCAAGTGTAAATCCAGCCTTCAACTGTCCTTCCACTTTTTTCAAGTCCGAAATAGTCTTCAAGCCGTATTCCTGAGCAATCTTTTTCGGAACAGCTACAGCATAGGTATTTTGATAAGACATAGGTTTGAGATAGGCTAGATGATCCTGTTTGGCAATACCATCACGCGCTACATCATAAACCTGCTCTGGCTCATGACTAACTTTCGGTGATGGTTGAAGCAGACTTTCAGTCACCGTACCGGTAAATTCAGGATAAATATCAATATCGCCTTTTTTCAAAGCTTCATAGAGGAAGCTTGTTTTCCCAAAATTCGGTTTAACAGTCGCAGTCATACTGGTATTTTCTTCAATCAGCAACTTATACATATTGGCCAAAATTTCTGGTTCTGGACCCAATTTCCCAGCAATAACCAAGTTTTCTTTCTCTTTCTGAGCCAAAAGAGCTGGACTATAAGACAGACCGAGCAATATTGTAACCAAAGCAAAACCTGAGAAAATCGTCCGCAATTTTGCTTTTTCCATCACTTTTAGCAGGAAGTTAAAGGCAATGGCCAGCACTGCAGAAGAAAGAGCCCCAATCAAAATCAGACTGGCATTATTACGGTCAATGCCCAAAAGGATAAAGGAACCCAGTCCCCCTGCACCAATCAAGGCAGCCAAGGTTGCGGTACCGATAATCAAGACCGCTGCCGTCCGAATCCCAGACATCATAACAGGCATGGCAAGTGGAATTTCAAACTTCTTGAGTCGCTCCCACCTAGTCATCCCAAAGGCAATACCAGCCTCCTGCAGACTCGGATCAATTCCCTTTAGCCCAGTGATGGTATTTTGTAAAATCGGAAAAATCGCATAAATCACTAGAGCTGTCAAAGCTGGCAAGGTTCCAATTCCCATCAAGGGAATAAAGAGCCCTAACAAGGCTAGAGACGGAATGGTCTGGAAAATCCCTGCAATCTGCAAGACCCAGTCCGCCAACTTCTCATGATAGCGAAGATAAACAGCCAAAGGAATTGCGATAAAAATAGCTAGTAACAAGGTCAAAAGAGACAACTGCAAATGTTGAGATAGAGCTGTCAACCAATCACTAAAACGATCCTGAAAAGTTGCAATTAAATTAGTCACGAACACTACCTCCAAACAAGTCTGCTACAAAGTCTGTTGCAGGCGCTTTTAAAATTGTCTCGGGATTCGCCACCTGACGAATCTCTCCATCCTGCAAGACAGCAATACGGTCCGCCAATTTCAAAGCTTCATCCGTATCATGGGTCACAAAAATCGTTGTCATTCCAAACTCTTTATGCAATTCTTTCGTCAAAACCTGCAACTGTTTTCTCGAAATTGCATCCAAGGCTGAAAAAGGTTCATCCATAAGCAAAATCTTAGGCTGACCAATCATAGCACGAACAATACCAACCCGTTGCTGTTCTCCACCAGATAATTCACTTGGAAGTCGATGCCCATACTCAGCTACTGGTAAACCAACCTTAGCCAAAAGTTCTTCTGTTTTCTTCGCAATTTCTTCCTTAGTCCACCCTTTCATCTCAGGAATCAGGGCAATATTTTCTGCAACCGTTAAATTGGGAAACAGTGCAATGGCCTGTAAAACATAACCAGTAGAAAGACGAAGTTCCCGCTCATCATAGTCTTTGATGCGTTTACCATCCATATAAATATTTCCATCAGTCGGTTCCAAGAGACGGTTAATCATCTTTATCATGGTCGTTTTACCAGATCCAGAAGGTCCAACTAAAACCATAAACTCCCCATTCTTAATCCGTAAATTAACATCTCTCAAAACATCTTTTTCTGTGTAGCGCAAGGCTACATTTTTGTATTCAATCATTCTTTGTCCTCATTTTAAAACTTCCCTCGATTGGTCAAGTCTTCTACCTTAGGCATAACTTCCTTATTGTCCCAATGCTCCACAATTTTCCCATTGTCTAGACGGAAGATATCGTACTGGGCATAGGCAACTCCGTCAATCTGAGTCTGACCATAGCTAACCACATAGTTTCCTTGTCCTAATAGTTGGAAAACAAAGTCAAAAGTGACACCATGTTCAGCCACATAGTTTTTATAAGCAGCACTTCCTTGGCCAATCTCATAACTATGCTGAATCAAATCGTCTGCCACATAATCACTCCACTGCTCCAGTTCCCCATTTTGGAAAATTTCTGTCAAGAAACGGCGAACTAACTTTTTATTTGCTACTGTCTTATCCAAATCCGTGATCTCAAAATCTCCAAAAATCTGGTCTAATTGGCCATTTTCAGGAACACGATAGTAGTCAATGACATCCCAATGCTCCACAATACGTCCATTCTCATCTGCACGGAAAGTATCTGTCGTCACCATTGAGCTTCCCCACCATTCAGATATTGATGAACATGAACAAAGACCAGATTGCCATCCTCAATAGTGCGGACAATCTTAATCTGACGTTCTGGATGACGCTCGAAGAAATTTGCAAAGAAGGCCGCAAACCCTTCTTTTCCGTCAGGCACTCCTGTCGAATGTTGGATATAAGTATCCCCTACAGACTGGGCCTGAGCCTCAGCAACTCGTCCATCTTGAATAGCATGAATGTATAGGTTGTGAGCATTTTTCACTTGTTCTGACATGATTTAAACCTCATTTTCCTTCTCTTTCAGATTCGCCAAAATTCTTTCTTGAAAGGCTTCAAATTGCCGAATTTCTTCCTCTGAAAATCCTTTGTAAAAAATCGTATCCAATTTTTGACTGACACGTTGCCCCACTTCTTTCTGAGACTGCCCCAACTCTGTTAAAACCAAATACTTCTTACGCTTGTCTTTTCCACATGGACTAACGGTTACAAGATTTTGTTCCTCAAGCTTTTTTATCATAGTCGTCAGCGTATTATTAGCAAGACCAGTCGCCAAAGCAATATCTGTCGCAGTTGCACAGCCTGTTTCACTATTCCATAAAACCGCTAAAATCTTCCCCTGCTCACTCCGATAAAGAGCTTCAGGGTCTTGGCTCAGTAACTTTTGAAAAATCCGCCCATTCAACAAACGAATATGATGAGCTAGCAAATGACTATCTTTCATAACACCTCCAATTTATTTCGATATCGAAAAGAATAAAACAATTGTAACACTCATCGTTCTAACTGTCAACTATTTCGATTTAGAAATATTTTTTCCCAGTAAAAAAATCTCCTACACAAGATAGAAGATTGTAATCTTATATACTTAATCCGTCATGTCCGATACCAAAGTTCGATGTTCCAACAGAATACTGCACATAACTAGCAAGAAAATAAATCCTGACTGAATCCAGAAGAGGGCCAGGTCAAAGATTCCGTGTACAGCAACCACTGTAAGGAAAGATAGATAAAGACCGATAATCGGACGTTTTCCCGACTCCTGACTCATATCCATCATCAATCGAACAGGAGCAACAGAAGACAAAACTAATAAAATAGTCCCCACAATTCCGTAACTCAGAATCGTGTCAATATACAGACTGTGAGCATGTTCATGATAAGGAGCATTTATCCGAGGATAAGAGTGCATATAGGTTAATGGCCCCTCACCCCAAAAAGGATTTTGCTTAAACAAGGCCATACCAGCATCCCAAATAGAGATGCGCTCTTCCATAGAAGAATCTAAAGTCCCCATCCTAACTCCCAAATCACTAGAAAAGAGGAAACTCAAGCCAATCGCGAAGACCCCAATACTAAGCCAAAAGGCCTTCCAGTTTTTAATGGTCGTAAAGAGATAGATGATGGCTCCAGCGATAATAGCAGGAAAGGCGGTTCGATTTTGAGTAAAATTCAAACCAAAGAGATTCACAAAGCCTGCAATCACACAGAATACTTTCAACCAATTTAACTTGGTCGTTGTAAACAGATAGAAAGCAATCATGATACAGAAACAACAAATAATTCCATAATAATTAGGGTTAAAGAAGGTCACTTCTGCACGATTCTGATGCCAGACCTGCATATTGGGTGAAAGAAAAGCATAGTTAAATTTCTTCACAATTTGGAAATGTTCTAAACTCGCAAAAGCAGCTGACAATACACTACCAAACAAGACGAGCTGCAAAATCAAGCGAAAGAATTTATGTGATAAAATCGACTGATAGTGCAAAAAGAAAATAGTAAATAGAAACATTCCTACTGAAGCCACAACTCCCATCCAATTTTGTGCAAAAACGGATATAACAGTACTATAGCCAAGAAAAAGAAGCAGCATCGGATGCTCCCCCATTTTCTGAAGAATACTTTTCATGTCTCCTGTAAAAATCAAACTGATAATATATAAACAGAATACAACTACAAAAAGATAAAAGGGTAAAAAGATACTCAGGATAATTCCCAATAAAATCAGCTCTTTACTAGACAACCCTTTCAGCTTTTCAATAAAGCCTATTGATTTCAAAATGAATCCTTTCTCTCCAAATCAATTGATTCAGATAATAGTAAGCTATCCTATATTGTACCACTTTTTTAGCAATTTGAAAACAAAGGAAACGCTTCCCTGGGTAAAAAAGCGAGCAAAAATACTGAGATTTCATAACTCAAGCTTAATGACTAGATTCACTCTAAAAAATCGTGTCGAAAATACTAGGCATATGTTAAAATAGTAGTAATAAAATAAAGATTTGACCAACTATCCAAACTATATTTAAATCATTTACAATTCCTAAAGAAAGGAAACACTATGAAATCCTACCAAGCCGTCTACCAAATTATAGCAAAAGAAACCGATTACATCAGCGGAGAAAAGATTGCAGAAGAACTATCCCTCAGTCGAACATCGATTTGGAAAGCCATCAAGCGATTAGAACAAGAAGGCATTGAAATTGATAGCATCAAAAACAAAGGCTATAAACTGATGAATGGAGATCTTATTCTTCCAGAGATTCTAGAAGAAAATCTTCCAATTAAAGTTAGCTTTAAAACTGAGACTAAATCAACACAACTAGATGCAAAAGAAGCAATTGATTTAGGGAATGAAGCAAATACCCTCTATCTAGCTTCCTATCAAACAGCTGGCCGAGGCCGTTTTCAACGTTCTTTCTACTCCCCACAAGGTGGCATTTATATGACACTCCATCTTAAACCAAATCTTCCTTACGACAAATTACCATCCTACACACTACTTGTAGCTGGAGCTATCTACAAAGCCATTAAGAACCTAACTTTAATAGATGTCGACATAAAATGGGTCAACGATATCTACCTAAAAAATCATAAAATTGGAGGAATCCTCACTGAGGCAATAACCTCTGTAGAAACAGGTTTAGTCACAGATATCATTATTGGAGTAGGAATCAACTTCACTATTAATGATTTCCCACAAGAATTAAAAGAAAAAGCTGCTAGCTTATTTAAATCACCATCTCCTATAACAAGGAATGAATTAATCATAGAAATCTGGCGTGCTTTCTTCGAAACACCAGCAGAAGAGCTATTATACCTATATAAAAAACAGTCATTCGTCCTAGGAAAAGAAGTTACTTTTACACTAGATCAAAAAGACTACAAAGGACTTGCTAAATACATCTCTGAAAATGGAAAACTTTTAGTTCAATGTGATAACGGAAAAGAAATCTGGCTAAATAGCGGAGAAATTTCACTCAAGAGTTGGAAGTAAAATAACACAATTATAAAGCTCTATAATATTTCCCCTATAGATATTATGGAGCCTATTT
>NZ_VMMH01000023.1:0-2105 GCF_013277115.1 Streptococcus sp. 714 | reverse complement strand
TACAGTTGACAAAGAGCCAAATAATCTACCAATTAAGCTTCTTCGTCTTCTTTACGACGACGGCCTGCAAGACCAAGACCAAGTAATGCACTTGCGGCAGCTGCTACCATAGCTACAGTAGAATCTGCTGTACCTGTATTTGGCAATTCTTTAGCTCCTGCTTTCTTAGCTGGTGCTTGAGCAGCTTGGTCGTTAGCTGGATTAACTGCTACTGAACCATCTGATTTCTTGACTGTCTTATCTGCTGGGATTACGGCTGTTGTACCATCTGGGAAGGTTACAGTCACTGTTCCATCTTTGCCAACTTTAACATCTGTTACTGTTGGGTTTGATTTCTTAACTTCTTCTGCTACCTTAGCTTTTTCTGCATCAGTCAAGTTACTTGGATCTGTAACTGGTGTTACAGCTGGATCCTTAACTGCGTTATCTGATGATTTCTTAACTGTATCACCTGATGGAATAACCGCTGTGCTGCCATCTGGGAAGGTTACAGTCACTGTTCCATCTTTGCCAACTTTAACATCTGTTACTGTTGGGTTTGATTTCTTAACTTCTTCTGCTACCTTAGCTTTTTCTGCATCAGTCAAGTTACTTGGATCTGTAACTGGTGTTACAGCTGGATCCTTAACTGCGTTATCTGATGATTTCTTAACTGTATCACCTGATGGAATAACGGCTGTGCTGCCATCTGGGAAGGTTACAGTCACTGTTCCATCTTTGCCAACTTTAACATCTGTTACTGTTGGGTTAGCTTTCTTAACTTCTTCTGCTACCTTAGCTTTTTCTGCATCAGTCAAGTTACTTGGATCTGTAACTGGTGTTACAGCTGGATCCTTAACTGCGTTATCTGATGATTTCTTAACTGTATCACCTGATGGAATAACCGCTGTGCTGCCATCTGGGAAGGTTACAGTCACTGTTCCATCTTTGCCAACTTTAACATCTGTTACTGTTGGGTTAGCTTTCTTAACTTCTTCAGCTACTTTAGCTTTTTCTGCATCAGTCAAGTTGCTTGGATCTACAACTGGTGTTACCGCTGGGTCCTTAACTGCGTTATCTGATGATTTCTTAACTGTATCACCTGATGGAATAACCGCTGTACTGCCATCTGGGAAGGTTACAGTCACTGTTCCATCTTTGCCAACTTTAACATCTGTTACTGTTGGGTTAGCTTTCTTAACTTCTTCAGCTACTTTAGCTTTTTCTGCATCAGTCAAGTTGCTTGGATCTACAACTGGTGTTACCGCTGGGTCCTTAACTGCGTTATCTGATGATTTCTTAACTGCATCACCTGATGGAATAACCGCTGTGCTACCATCTGGGAAGGTTACAGTCACTGTTCCATCTTTGCCAACTTTAACATCTGTTACTGTTGGGTTAGCTTTCTTAACTTCGTCTGCTACCTTAGCTTTTTCTGCTTCAGTCAAGTTGCTTGGATCTACAACTGGTGTTACCGCTGGATCCTTAACTACGTTATCTGATGATTTCTTAACTGCATCACCTGATGGAATAACGGCTGTGCTGCCATCTGGGAAGGTTACTGTAGTTGTGCCATCTTTGCCAACTTTAACATCTGTTACTGTTGGGTTTGATTTCTTAACTTCATCTGCTACCTTAGCTTTTTCTGCTTCAGTCAAGTTGCTTGGATCTACAACTGGTGTTACCGCTGGTTTAGCTGGAGCTTTTGTATCCTTAGTTGCGGTTGCTGGAACACTTGGTTCTGATACATTGCCTGCTGGATCTGTTGCTTTCGCTGTTACGTCTCCTGCTGGAAGCTCTTTCGTTGGTGTGATTGTAGCTTTTCCGTTTTCGTCCGCTACGCCTTCACCAAGCTTGTGACCATCTTTGTCGAACAACTCAACCTTAGATCCTGGTTCTGCTGTCACTTCAACTGGTGTCTTAGTTCCTGCTTTATCTGTTAGATCTGTCTTAACTTCTGGTTTAGCTGGAGCTTTTGTATCCTTAGTTGCGGTTGCTGGAACACTTGGTTCTGATACATTGCCTGCTGGATCTGTTGCTTTCGCTGTTACGTCTCCTGCTGGAAGCTCTTTCGTTGGTGTGATTGTAGCTTTTCCGTTTTCGTCCGCTACGCCTTCACCAAGCTT
>NZ_VMMH01000022.1:456-726 GCF_013277115.1 Streptococcus sp. 714 | reverse complement strand
GTTTAGCTGGTGCTTTTGTATCTTCTGTTGCTTTTGCTGGTGTGCTTGCTTCTGATACATTTCCTGCTGGGTCTGTTGCTTTCGCTGTTACTTCTCCTGCTGGAAGTTTTTTCGTTGGTGTGATTGTAGCTTTTCCGTTTTCGTCTGCTACTCCTTCACCAATCTTGTTACCATCTTTATCAAATAACTCAACTTTAGATCCTGGTTCTGCTGTTACTTCAACTGGTGTCTTAGTTCCTGCTTTATCTGTTAAGTCTGTTTTGATTTCTG
>NZ_VMMH01000022.1:0-403 GCF_013277115.1 Streptococcus sp. 714 | reverse complement strand
TCTGTTGCTTTTTCTGGTGTGCTTGGTTCTGACACATTGCCTGCTGGATCTGTTGCTTTCGCTGTTACTTCTCCTGCTGGAAGTTCTTTCGTTGGTGTGATTGTAGCTTTTCCGTTTTCGTCTGCTACTCCTTCACCAAGCTTGTTACCATCTTTATCAAATAACTCAACTTTAGATCCTGGTTCTGCTGTTACTTCAACTGGTGTCTTAGTTCCTGCTTTATCTGTTAGATCTGTTTTGATTTCTGGTTTAGCTGGTGCTTTTGTATCTTCTGTTGCTTTTGCTGGTGTGCTTGCTTCTGATACATTTCCTGCTGGATCTGTTGCTTTCGCTGTTACTTCTCCTGCTGGAAGTTTTTTCGTTGGTGTGATTGTAGCTTTTCCGTTTTCGTCTGCTACTCCTT
>NZ_VMMH01000021.1:0-58869 GCF_013277115.1 Streptococcus sp. 714 | reverse complement strand
CAGAATCAGCATCAACAAGTGCATCTGAGTCAGCATCAACAAGTGCATCAGAATCAGCAAGCACATCAGCATCTGAATCAGCATCAACAAGTGCGTCAGAATCAGCATCAACAAGTGCATCTGAGTCAGCATCAACAAGTGCGTCTGAATCAGCATCAACAAGTGCATCAGAATCAGCATCAGCAGACACATTATCTTCTGAAACACCATCAGAATCAGCAGGTAAGTCAAGACAGCAATTGCCAAATACAGGTACAGAAGCTTCTAAGTCATCTGCACTCCTTGGAGCTTTGGCAGCTGTGACTGGTCTAGGTCTGTTTGCGAAACGCCGTAAACGTGATGATGAAGAATAATCGGATTAAAAATACATAGAAAGTATTGTTATTTCGATTTATGAAAAATCCCTTGGATGAAAACTCATCCAGGGGATTTTTTGCATTATTTCGTCGTAAATGTCCACTAATGATCGATAGTTGTATTTGCATTTTTCCTGTACGATTGTAGCCTATGGTAAACAAGACTTTAAGACCTCACTTTACTTGTTGATTAATATCCTTGAAGAAATAAAACTCCATCGGCATGACTTTGAATCGTATATGATTATCCTTCAAATTCGTTAATTGTATGTAAATTTATTAATTTTCAATTCTGGGATAGCCTTGATATTTCTATGTAAGTTACTTTTATTATAAGAGTATTTGTGGTAAGATGTATATAACAAGAGAACACTATATAGTCTCTATATGAAAGTTAAATAACACTAAATTTGTATAAAGTTTTCGTTAGATGACTACTTACTCAGATTGTAGGTGAACTGATAGATATAGTCAATTTAGTTGGAGGGGGAAGTTTTAATTGCTATCTGGAAAATTCTGTTTATTTTCACATAAAAATAAGCAACACCAACGTTATTTTCAATTCTTATCTGATGGTAAGATTAGAGATATTGGTGGAGCAGGTCATGATAATGAGCGGTTTTGGAAATTAGAAGATTACAAACTTAAATTATATTCTAAGTCAGAGCAACTAACAGCAGTTTTTGAGTGTTGCTATGAAGAAGTAGGCCATTCCTACTGGGAAGGTTTACATCAGGAAACGATTCCCTTAGAAATACGAATATACGATTCGCGTTCGGACTTATTTGATTACCTGACAAAATATACTTGTCGTTATTTGATTGATTACGGATCCTTAATGGTAGGGAAGCATACGTATGGCATTCCACAATTAATTGACTATGACCACGGAGGTCAAGTTATAATTGGTGATTATTGTTCTATTGGGCATAATGTTCAATTTATCACTGCAAATCATGATTTAGAGTTGATTACAACTTATCCATTCAAGAGTTTAGAGGTGTTTTACACGGATGAGTCATTGCAGATGACTGATGACCATATTTTGAAAAGTCCAACTCGAGTTGGTAATGATGTTTGGATTGGTAACAATGCTCAAATCATGGCTGGGGTAACTATTGGAGATGGTGCAGTCATAGCAGCAGGGGCTCTAGTGACCAAGGATGTAGAACCATATGCTGTTGTAGGAGGCAATCCAGCCAAAGTGATTCGTTATCGAATCGCAGAGCCTATTTTCCGTGAACAGATGTTAGAAATTGCGTGGTGGAATTGGCCAGAAGACATTATTTCTGAACGATTGGATAAAATCATGAGTAAGGATATATCAGAATTTATAAGAGAATACTTACCAAATGCAGGGAAAGTTAAATGTGATTAATCTGTTATTAGAAATATTAGAATTAATTTAGAGCATATCTTAAAAAATGCCTACTATACTGAAATCGACTTTGTTTTTATATATTGCATCAGAAAAGGAGTATATGATTAAAATGATGGAAAAAATAAGTGTTATTGTTCCTGTTTATATGTCAGAACTATATCTTGAAAAATGCTTGGATAGTATCGTTCAACAAACCTATCAAAATCTTGAAATTATTTTGATTAATGATGGCTCAACAGATGGTTCAGCAGCAATCTGTCAACGTTATCAAAATCAAGATGAACGTGTTAAAGTCTATCATAAAAGAAACGGTGGAGTTTCTTCTAGCCGCAATCGTGCCTTGGAAGTTGTAACTGGGGATTATATCGTTTTTGTAGATAATGATGACTGGTTGGAGTTGGATCATATCCAAAATCTTTATGATTTATTGAAAAAAACAGATGCAGATATTGCAATCGGAAACTTTACTCAATTTTTAGATGATCAAGCTAGTTTTTTGATTCATGTAGGAGTAGATGATTATTTTGAGAAGACTTATACGCCATTTGAATGGTTTTGCCATCAATATGACAGTAAGTATAATTTCAGTCAATGCTTCACAGTTCCGTGGGCGAAGTTATACAAGACAGAGCTGTTTAGAGATATTGTATATCCAACAGATAAAAGTGTAGAGGATGATTACACAACTTATAAAGTTTATCTTCAGGCAAATAAAATTGCTTTTATGAATAAGGCTATTTATATCCATAGGAAACGTTCTACAAGTGTTACAAGGACAGTCAATCTTGCAGATGTATATCCTTTAAAGAGTATTGAAGAACGTATGACTATTCTCCAATTGATTGGAGCTCCTCAGGAGTTATTAGATAGAGAAATTCAAGCTTATAAATGGCGATTATCTATTCATGAAGAAGAAACTCTTAAACATGGAGACGTGGAATCTTATCAACAAATTTTGGTCAAAAAAGCAATTGCAGCTAAATATTTTGAAGGTTAGTCAAACACATTTTATAAATTGATTTTTCTCTATTTTTAGATAGAAAAAGTGGCCTATACTCAAAAATTAGAATGTTATCTAAATTTTGATGTAGGTTGCTTTTTTACGCTTAATTAGATAGCTATTCTAAAATAATAAGATTCTTTACATCAATAGATTCTTAAAAGATGCTTGATATGCGGACAGATGAGTCATTTCTTTGGATGAAGTGAATTAAAAATTTATTTTTAAGATTGATCATTAGAAAATGTGATCACATAACTGCAGTAAGATTGCAAAGCTGAATATTTTAAATTATTTTCCTTTTGTTTTTTGAATAATTATTCAATTTAGAATGTGATTATAATTTAGTATTGTAAGAACGTTATTGTCAATGAAATAAACATATTTTTTAATTTGAAATTCCTTAATAGCTTAAACAATAGCAAAAAAATGTTATAATATTAGGAAAGGAGAATAGCTTCATGACTGAAAAAATTACGGTAATTGTACCAGTTTACAATGTTGAAAATTACCTAAATAAATGTTTGGATAGTTTAATTAACCAAACTTATAAAAATCTTGAAATTATCGTTATCAATGATGGCTCTACAGATAATTCGGGGATAATTTGTCAAGAGTATGCACAAAAAGATAATCGAATTATTTACATTGAAAAAGAAAATGGTGGTCAATCTGAAGCACGAAATATGGGCTTGGATCGAATGACAGGATCTTATGTGACCTTTGTTGATTCAGATGATTGGGTTGAGTCGGATTATGTAGAAACTCTGTACCAAAAAATAACGGAATATCAGGCTGATATTGCAGTTGGAAACTATTGTAAGTTTAATGAGTCTGATTCAAATTTCTATTTTCATATATCTGGAAATTATTTTGAGAAACTTTATGACAATGTGTCTATAGTGGATTGTTTAAATGACTCTAATAAGTTATTTAATTCAGCATTGATAGTTGCTTGGGGGAAAATTTATAGAAAAGAAATTGTTTCTAATTTTCGTTTTCCAGTAGGAGTAGTGACTGAAGATACAATATTTAATTTGAGAGCATTATTAGCTTCTAAAAATATTGTTTATATCAATAAAGCTTCTTATATTTACAGAGTTAGGAGTGGAAGTGTTTCAAATACTTGGGATGAAAAATGGATTAGAGATTACATATATGCTATAGAAGATAGATTGGCATTGTTATCAACATTAGGTTATCCAATGTCAGAACATATACGTGCTTATAAATTTATTTTAAATCATATAACTTCTGAAAGTAATAACAGAGGAATATCAGAATCTCATGTGTTAAATCAGATAAAAGAGAAGAAGATGTTATTAGATTTGCTTCAGACTCAAAATCAGGAATTTAAGAAAGCTATTGTCCTCGCAGCTAACTATGCCTATGCAGAGAAGGTCGTGACGACTATTAAGTCTATCTGTTACCATAATCGCTCGATTCGTTTTTATCTGATTAATAGTGATTTTCCAAATGAATGGATTAAACAATTAAATAATCGCTTAGAAAAGTTTGACTCAGAGATTATCAATTGTCGGGTAACCTCTGAACAAATTTCGCGTTATAAAACAGATATTAGTTACACAGTATTTTTGCGTTATTTTGTATCTGACTTTGTGCAAGAAGATAAGGCTCTCTATTTAGACTGCGACTTGGTCGTAACTAAAAATTTGGATAACTTGTTCGAAACAGATTTGCAAGAATATCCATTAGCAGCTGTTAGAGATTATGGAGGAAGAGTATACTATGGTAGGGAAATGTTCAATGCGGGTGTTTTACTAATCAACAATCGTTTGTGGAAACAAGAAAACATGTCCCAACGTTTGATAGATTTGACAAATGAGTGGCATGATAAGGTAGATCAAGCGGATCAGAGTATTTTAAATATGCTCTTTGAAAATAGATGGATAGAGATGGAATTTGACAATAACCATGTTGTGATTCATAAGCAATTTACAGACTATGAGTTACCAGCAGGTCAAGATTATCCTGGTATTATCCACTATCTCTCACATAGAAAGCCGTGGTTTGATTTAGCTGCGCAGACCTATCGTGATGTTTGGTGGTATTATCATAGTCTTGAATGGACAGAGTTAGGAAAGAATCATCATTTACACCCACTACAAAAATCACATATCTATCCTATCAGAGAACCGTTTACTTGTTTAATTTATACGTCTTCAGATCAGATTGAACAAATTGATACATTGATTCAATCCTTGCCTAATATTCAATTTAAGATTGCGGCTAGAGTGATGGTCAGTGATCGTTTGAAACAATTGTTGGTCTATCCAAATGTAACTGTTTATGCTGGGATTAATTATTTAGTAGAACTGGATCAAGAATTAATTGAGACTAGTCAGGTGCTTTTAGACATTAATCATGGTGAAAAAACAGAGGAAATGTTAGATCAATTTTCAAAAAGGGGAAAATTAATTTTAGCTTTTGAAAATACAAAATATCGTGAAATGGGACAGATAACCTACAAAGTAGAACAAGTTCAAGAAATGATTGAGAAATTAAGAGAAGTGGAAGAAAAATATGGATTTTAAAGATTCTGTAAAGTTATTAGGAGATTTTCATCATATAGAGATTTCCCCCACCAGTACTATTGAATTAGGAACAGATGTTACATTTCGTTCATTTGTAAGTTTAGAAGTAGCTAATAATGCTAAATTAACACTTGGAAATAGAGTTTTCTTTAATGACCATTGTACGATTCGTTGTGGTAAAGAAATTGAAATTGGTAAGGATACCATGTTTGGAGATGGGGTAAGGATTTTTGATCATAATCATAAATACTCAAATTACCATATCGAAAAAATTCAATTTACTGCTGACAAAATAACGATAGGAAACAATTGTTGGATTGGAACTAATGTTGTCATTTTAAAAGGAGTGACGATTGGAGATAATGTCATTATTGGAGCAAATGCCTTAATTTATAAAGATATACCAGCTAATTCTATCGTTACTTCTCAAGAGGATTTGAAAATCATTCCAAGGAAACAACACCAGTTTCATGTTTTCACTTTAACAGCTTCAGACACTTTAGAAAATTTAGACTATCTTGTTCAGAATCTGCCAGAGGTATCTTTTCATATAGCAGCTAAAACAAATATTTCGGATTATCTGGAAAGTTTCAATCGTTATGAGAACGTGAATATATACACAAATGTTCATCATGATGATATTATTGAGGACTTGTTGAAGAAATCAGATATTTATTTAGATATTAACCATTGGGGAGAGGTGGATGGTATTGTTAATAGAGCAATAGAACAGAATAAGCCTGTTTATGCTTTTGAGAATACTAATCATGATTCAAGTGGATTTAGTAAAGTTTTTCGACAAGAAGATGCAGATGGAATGGTGACAGAAATACAAAAAATTTTAGGAGAAAAGTAATTATAGTATGGAAATGAATTAATCAGTATCGCAGATCCAGTCTATAACGTTGAGAATTATTTACGAATGTACTTGGACAGTATTCAGAATCAGACGTATCAAAGTTTGAGGTTTTATTAATCAATGATGGTTCACCAGACAATTCAGTAGATATTTGTAGAGAGTATGTTGCTAAAGATACACGTTTTTGTTATTTTGAAAAGGAAAATGGGGGGATCATCAGCGCGTAATCTAGGAATTGAACCTTCAGAGGGAGCTTATATTACTTTTGTTGATTCGGATGATTGGGTGGATTCCGATTATTTAGAAGTTCTTTATAGTGCCCTTATAGAAGAACAAGCAGATATAGCGATATCTACCTACAAAAAAATTAATATTTCGGATAATTGGTGGTATTTTCATTCCTTTCAGGGTAAATATGTGATAGAAGAGTTTTTACGAACATAGAACTAATTAATGAATTGGTTGATTTGAGATTGGAACGGATTGCGATGGTAGCTTTAAAAGGTTACGATATAAGTCAGTACGTTCAACAACATAAATTTTATCTAGACTATTGGCGTCGAATCGCAAATGAAAAAGGACTAGAAAATAGTATTGAAACAAAGAGGTTAGAGGAGTTAGATTTTTTATTAACAGGGAAAATCTACGAGGAGAAATAAAGTGAAAAAAGCAATCGTTCTTGGAGCAGATAATGGTTATTTAAATAAGCTAGAGACTACAATTAAGTCGGTATGTACGCATAATAAAAATTTAAAATTTTATATTTTTAATGATGATCTTCCGAGCGAATGGTTTCAAGTTATGAATAGGCGGTTAAAAGTAATTGATTCAGAAATTGTCAATGTTAAGATTTCGAATCATCAATTAAAAGGTTATCATCTTCCGATTGCTTATCTCTCTTATGCGGCATTTTTTAGATATTTTATAGCAGATTTTGTAGTTGAAGAAAAAGCCCTGTATTTAGATTCGGATATAGTAGTGACTCACTCGCTGGATGAACTATTCCAGGAAGAATTAGGAGATTATTGGATTGCTGGAGTTCGTGATGTTTTTGTAAAAGGTTACGAAGATTGCTTTAATTCAGGAATGATGTTGATTAATGTTAGTAAATGGAGACGAGAAAATATTTCTGTGAAATTAATTGAACTAACAAATCAACACCATCAAGATGTTTTTGGAGACCAAGGTATTCTCAATATGGTTTTTGGGGAAAACTGGAAAAAATTGGATCGTAAATACAATTTTATGGTTGGTTTAGATAGTTTAATTCATATCGCTGTTGAGACAACTCCAGAAGCACTATCAGCTTGGTATAATTCAGCCCTTCCTGATGGTATTTTGCCTTACATCATCCACTATACAGGAGAGAAACCTTGGTTACATATGAGTCAAAATCGCTATAGAGATATTTGGTGGTTTTATCAAGGCTTGGAATGGTCTGATATTTTGTTACGTAAGGAAAGGGTATTTCAGACCTATCAAGATCTGACAGTTATTCCTAAGGCATACACAGCTGTTTTTACCAATAGTTGTGAACTGGAGCAAGTAGAGTATTTAATGGAAAGCTTACCAGATGTTCATTTTTCTATATTTGCTCATACTTGGGTTGCCTCTAATATTATTGATTTAATGAGATACCCAAATGTAACAGTTTATCATCAGTATAACCGTTTTTCTTATGATAAAGTAATGAAAAAATTGGATTTTTATTTAGATATAAACCATCATGATGAGATTGATGATATTACAAATGTAGTAATGAACATGGGGAAACCAGTATTTTCTTTTTCAAATACAAATCATTGTAAAGAAGGTGCAAAGATATTTTCTCCTACCGAACCAGAAAAAATGGTTCAGGAAATAAGAAAGTATATAGATTAAGAGGAGAATTACATGGAGAAGAAAGTTATCGTTTTAGGTGCAGATAATGGTTATCAAGATAAGCTAGAAACGACAATTAAGTCAATTTGTGCCCATAATCGTGGTTTAAAATTTTATGTTTTTAATGATGATATCTCCTCAGAATGGTTTCAACTAATGTCTAAACGACTGGAACCTTTATTATCTGAAATCGTTAATGTGAAAATAAGTGGTAATAGTTTGAGAGATTACCATCTTCCGTTACCTCATTTAAGCTATGCAACATTTTTTCGTTATTTTATTCCTCAATTTGTAAAAGAGGAAAAGGCTCTTTATTTAGATTCGGATATTATAGTAAGAGGGGATATCGAAGAATTATTTTTGACTGACATGACGGATATTCCTATAAAAGCTGTTCAAGATGAGTTGGTTCCAAGCACATTTAATGCTGGAGTAATGTTAATCAACGTTGAATTATGGAGAACAGAAGGAGTAACAGATAAACTTATTGTATTAACAAATGAATTTCATGATAGTTCTTTTGGTGATCAAGGAATTTTAAACAGATTATTTGAAAACCGTTGGCAGAATTTGAACTCTTCTTATAATTTTATGGTTGGAATGGATACAGTTGCAAGAAATTATCAGATTGAAAATTGGTATATCGATTCATTGAAACTAGAAGAGACTGCTAAAATTATTCATTTTACAGGAGAGAAGCCATGGTATCAAGTGAATTTAAATCGCTTTAGAGAAGAGTGGTGGTTCTATTATTCTTTGGAATGGTCTGATATTGTGATGAGAAAGGCTGATTTTAAGAAGGGATTAAACTCACTCATAGAAGCACCACTCTATCATACAGCTATTTTTACAAATACTTGTCATATAGAGCATCTGGAATACTTGATTAGAGAATTACCGCAGGTTCACTTTTCAATTCTGGCTAATACAGGATTTGCATCTGAAATTGTTGATTTACAACGATATTTAAATGTACAAATACTTCCTTCATTTAATCCGATGAATTTCATAAAGGTATTAGAAAAGATTGATTTCTATTTGGATATTAATCATGAAAATGAAATTGCTAATATTATTGAAGAGGTGTATCAAATTGGAAAACCTATTCTTTCATTTGATAATACTTGCCATAATGTAGAAAAAGCAAGTTTTATCTGTGAATCTAAGAGACCGGAAAAAATGGTAGATACGATTAAAGAATTATTGAATAGTGATAGATACTAAAATATAGGCAGTTAAAGAATTGACACTTACTGGACCTGGAAGATACTTCTAAGAGTTTCAAAGGCGGTCTATTCTAATTAGTTTGGGTTATGATTTAATAAACCATATTTTGATTGACAGAAATCAATTAGATAGTGTTGAAGAAGAACAAAATATGCAACTTACGGAGATTTATAGAAGAATGATGGAAAAATTGTCTTTACTTCCGTAGATACTAATAAAAGATGAGATAATACAATATGAAACTACATTTAACAAATTTATATGGCATGGCTGGCGATAGTACTGTTATTCTAGCTCAAAATGCTGTACAAAAAATAGCCAGTAAACTGGGGTTTAGAGAGGTTGGTATCTATTTTTACAACATTGCTTCAGATAGTCCTTCTGAAATGAATAAGCGTCTGGATGGAATTATGGCCAGTATTTCTATTGGTGATATCTTAGTCTTTCAGTCTCCTACTTGGAATGGCTTTGAGTTTGATCGAGTCTTGTTTGATAAGTTGAAGGATATGCAGGTGAAAATTATTTGCTTTATCCATGATGTTGTTCCCCTCATGTTTGATAGTAACTATTATCTCATGAAAGAATACATGTATATGTATAATCTATCAGATGTTTTGATCGTTCCATCAGAGAGGATGAAAGAACGCCTGATGGAAGAAGGTCTGACAACTAAGAAGGTTCTCGTTCAAGGTATGTGGGATCATCCTCATGATTTATCCTTATACACCCCAGCTTTTAAAAAAGAACTCTTTTTTGCTGGAAGTTTAGAACGTTTTCCAGACTTACAAAATTGGTCTCAAGATACGCCTTTGAGAGTATTTTCAAATAAAGGAGAAGCTAGTTCCAATGCCAGAAATCTCAGCATTGAAGGATGGAAAAAAGACGAGGAACTATTGCTAGAATTATCAAAGGGTGGCTTTGGTCTTGTCTGGGGAACTCATCAAAATGATGGAGAAAGTAACCAATATTATACTCTGAATATATCTCATAAGGTTAGTACTTATCTAACCGCTGGTATCCCAGTCATTGTACCGAGTAGCTTATCAACTGCTAAATTTATAGTAGACCAAGGCTTGGGCTTTGTGGCAGATAGCCTAGAAGAAGTTCATGAGATAGTTGATAAAATGAATCTACAAGAATATCAAGAAATGACGAATCGTATCAAGACATTTAGCTATCTGCTAAAAGAAGGTTATTTCACTAAAAAGTTATTGGTAGATGCAATCTATCACTTAGGAATTGATTAAGAGAACAAGATGATTAAAACAATTGTATTAGCTGGTGATCGTAATTACACCACGCAGTTAGAAACAACTATAAAATCTATTCTATACCACAATTCAGATGTTAAGATTTATATTTTAAATCAAGATATTATGCCAGATTGGTTTCGCAAGCCACGCAAAATAGCTCGCATGTTAGGTAGTGAGATTATCGATGTTAAACTACCTGAACAGACTGTATTTCAGAATTGGAAAAAACAAGCTCACATTAGTTCGATTGCTTATGCTAGATATTTTATCCCAGATTATATACAAGAAGATACGGTTTTGTATTTGGATTGTGATTTAATTATCAATGATAAATTAGACAATCTATTTGAGCAGGATATAAAAGAACGTTATCTCGCAGCGATTAGAGATGCAAATGGTCAAGGTTTTAATACTGGTGTTCTACTAATCAATAATGAAAAATGGCGTCAAGAGAAACTAAAAGAACGACTAATTGAACAGTCTATCCTAACAACAAAGGAAGTTGAAGAAGGTCGTTTTGAACATTTTAATGGAAATCAAACGATTTTCAATCAAGTCTTGCAAGATGATTGGTTAGAGCTAGGTCGAGCTTACAATTTACAAGTAGGGCATGATGTTGTGGCTTTGTATAATAATTGGCAGGAACATCTAACTTTTAATGACAAACCAGTGGTGATTCATTTTACGACCTACAGAAAACCATGGACTACCTTGATAGCCAATCGTTATCGTGATTTATGGTGGGAAATCCATGATTTGGAATGGAGTCAGATTTTACAACACCATATAGGAGAGTTTGAACTTCTACCTCGTCTAGATAGAGAATTTTCGTGTTTAACTTTAACTAACTCTCAAGATTTAGAAGGGATAGGAGAGCTAGTTACAGCTCTACCAGAGATGGTATTTCATATCGCGGCTTGGACGGATATGGGGGATAAGCTGATAAAATTAGCTGTATATGATAATGTGAGATTACATCCACAGATTGTTCCTCCTGTACTGGAAAAACTGAAAAGAAAAGTAGATATTTATCTGGATATCCATCAGGGAGTGGAAGTTGAAAGCATATTGAGAGATGTTCGTAACTTTGGAATTCCTATCTTAAGTTTTTCTAATACACAGCATGGAATGTATGAGCAAATAGTATTTGACAAAGAAAATATCAATTTAATGATAGAAGCTATCAAAGACTATGCTGGTCATTCTCGGTTTTTAAAAGATTATAATCAGGAGAAATTTCATTGCTTAATATTTACTGATACACAAGACATTGAACAATTAGACTATTTAGCTCAATATCTTCCACATGTTATTTTTGATGTCGCAGCCTGGACAGATATGGGGCCTAAGTTATATGAACTACAAAATAACTATCGAAATATTCGTTTACATCCAGCTATAACTATAGAAAAATTAGAACAATTAAAAGTAAGAATGGGATTGTATTTAGATATTAGCTGCAGTCATTCAACACATGATATTGTGAAGTCAGCTCATGAAATGAATAAAATCATTTTCTCTTTTGAGAGTACCCAACATGGCTCTTTTGGACAATATATATACTCTTCAAAAGTACCCGAACGTATGGTGGAAGACATTGAAAATCTTATTTCTGGAACATTCCAAGCAAGAAGACCAGCGATTATGGTTAAGGATATTGATCAAACTCTAGATTATATAATAGAAAACCAATCTTCTATTATTCGTTTTGGAGATGGAGAGATGGATTTAATGTTAGGGAAATCTATTCCTTATCAAGTCTATGATGAGAATCTTGCAAGTCAGTTGAAAGAGATTATTTCTCTTCAAAGTGATGAAAAATTAGTTATCGGATTACCAAATGTATTTGCTGATCGTTCTAATTTTACACCAGCAGCGGAAGCCTTCTGGAAGGGACATTTAGAACATCATTTAAAAGATTATGTAGAATTAGCTAGAGCAGATTGGTATGGGACTACATTTGTATCTAGACCATACATTGATTATATGGATAAATCTCAATCGTTTAGTCAATTTGAAAAATTAAAACAAATTTGGAAGAATGAGGACATTCTGATTGTAGAAGGAGTAACTTCTCGTTCAGGTGTAGGTAATGATTTATTTGATGGAGCAAATTCAATTAAGCGAATTATCTGTCCATCCCATAATGCTTATGCGCGTATAGAAGAGATTCAAGAAGCTGTATTACAGTATGTTGAAAATCGCCTTATTTTATGTATGCTTGGCCCTACAGCTAAAATTTTATCCTATAATCTTTTTAAGAAAGGTTATCGGGTTCTAGATATTGGTCATATTGATTCAGAGTATGAATGGATGAAAATGGGAGTTGAGACAAAGGTTAAATTGCATCACAAGCATACTGCAGAACATAATTTTGATCAAGATATTGAATTTATAGAGGATGAAACATATAATAGTCAAGTGGTTACTGTCTTACCGTAATGAATTACCTTAAACTTAAAGGAGATAAAATGTTACAAGAAAAAAAAGCTGTAGTTTTTGCAGGAGATTATGGGTATATTAGACAAATTGAAACTGCCATGAAGTCTCTTTGTCGCCATAATAGCCACTTAAAGATATATATTTTAAATCAAGATATTCCTCAAGAATGGTTTAATAATTTAAAAATATATTTACAGGAAATGGGTGGTGATTTAATAGATTGTAAGTTAATAGGAGACCAATACCAAATGAATTGGATTAATAAATTACCTCACATTAATCATATGACCTATGCTAGATATTTTATACCAGATTTTGTTGAAGAGGATACGGTTCTTTATTTGGATAGTGATTTATTGGTGACTGGTGACTTGACAAAATTATTTGATATGAATATAGAGAGTTATTATTTAGGAGCTGTCCGTTCATGTTTTAGTATGGGAATAGGATTTAATGCAGGAGTTTTATTGATTAACAATAAAAAATGGAAATCTGAAAATATTCGTCAAAAATTAATCGATTTAACTGAAAAGGAACATGAAAATGTTGCTGAGGGAGATCAGTCAATTTTGAATATGATGTTTTCAGACACCTATATTCAAATAGATGAAACTTATAATTATCAAATTGGTTTTGATAGGGGAGCTGCAGAACAAGGACATGCTTGGATTTTGGAAAAGGAAATTAATCCTCTTCCAAAGGTTTTGCATTACATCTCTAATGATAAACCATGGAATCAATTTTCAGTTGGTCGTCTTCGAGAACAGTGGTGGCATTACTCATTTATGGAATGGACTTATCTAACAGCTCTTTGGAAAGAAAAGGGAGTTGTTTATCCACCCAAGATATATTCTCCAAAATTAACTTGTATGAATTTAACCAATTCCTGGTGTGTTGAGAAAATAGAATTTTTAGTTCAAGCTTTACCAGAAGTACACTTTTATATAGCAGCCCATACCTTTATGGCCAATGAATTAAAGGTGTTGTCTAGATTTCAAAATGTTACTTTATATCCTAATTCATTCCCAATGTTGATAGAGAAAATTCTAAAGAAATCTGATCTTTATTTAGATGTAAACCATGATGATAAATTAATTTATATTTATGATTTAGTTAAGAAATATTCTAAACCTATGCTTGCTTTTGATAATACTCGATATCATCATTTAGGAGAGGATATTTATCAGGGAATATACTCACATGAAAGACCGGAGAATATGGTCAGCGCAATAAAAGAATTTATGGAGAAAAGATTATGCAAAAATCAATCGTTTTAGCTACAGATAATTCCTATTTAGTACAAGCTGAGACAACAATTAAATCTATTTTGGCTCACAATACAGATGTATGTATTTATGTTTTTAATAATGATATAGCTCCCGAATGGTTTAAGTTATTGAATGTTAAGTTAGCAAGTTCAAATTCACAAATTATTAATATTCGTGTGGATAAGAATATGTTTACGAGTTATAAAACAGGTGATACGATTAATTATACAACTTTCTTTCGGTATCTAATTCCAGACTTAGTAACTTCGGATAGGACTCTGTATTTAGATTGTGATTTGCTGGTAACAGGTGATTTATCTGAGTTATTTAATATGGACATGGAAGAAAAACCAGTGGCTGCTGTTGCCAGTCCCTATGCATGGGAAAGTGATCCATATGGTTTCAATGCTGGTGTATTATTGATTGATAATAGGATGTGGCGATCAAATTCCTATATTTCACAACTTTTAAAATTAACAGAAGAAAAGCAAGCTGAAGTTGCGATGGCAGACCAAAGTATCTTAAATATTTTCTTTCAGCATAATTGGAAAGAGATAGATAGTACATATAATAATCTTGTTGGATTAGATTATAATTATCGTGGTTCAGAATTACCCAAATTAGAACATTCGCTTCCTAAGGTTATCCATTTTGCAGGAACTCATAAGCCATGGTATACCTATAGTAGTACTAGACTCAGAGAACTTTGGTGGGCTTATAGAGATTTGGATTGGCTTGAAGTTTTATCAGAATCTCCTAATTTAAATTACTACAAGCGAGTTAATCAGTCAAAAAAACAAATTTTTATTTTAACACTAGCCGCAGAAATAGAGCATATTCACTATCTTATTACCTCGTTATCGGATTGGCACTTTCATTTAGCAGCTCCATGTTTTTGCTCTGAACCATTGACATCTCTTTCGCAGTATAGTAATGTAACGGTATATCAGAATATTTTACATAGCAGAATAGACTGGTTGTTGGATGATTCGACAGTTTATCTAGATATTAATCATTATGTAGAGACGATGGATATTCTTAGTAGAGTGAAGGAGAGAAGTAAAAAGATTTTTACGTTTGACACTACAAGAAAGTCGCAAGATGACAGTCTATACGATGGAATATTTTCTATAAACAACCCTGAACAAATGGTTGAAGCCATAAAAAAATTATCAATGTAGAATTGGATTAAGTATTGGATAACGATATATGGCTGTATAGGTAGTAGAGTTAAATATGAGGGATAATATAATTAGTAATAAAGGAGTATTAAGTGAACAAAATTTACTCATCAATAGCGGTAAAAAAAGGCTTAGCAACCTTGTTTCTGTTATTTATCTATGTATTGGGAAGTCGACTTACTCTTCCTTTTGTTAATTTGAATAGTAGAGATTTTTTAGGTGGATCAACGGCATATTTGGCCTTTTCAACCGCACTTCTAGGAGGAAATCTGAGAAGTTTATCTCTATTTTCGATAGGTCTCTCACCCTGGATGTCATCAATGATTTTATGGCAACTACTTTCCTTTTCTAAGAAATTGAATATTTCTTCGGGTGCAGTAGAAGTTCAAGATAGAAGGAAGATGTATTTAACACTGGTTATTGCTTTGATTCAATCTTTGGCGCTCTCATTAAATCTACCGATTCAAGATTATTATTCACCGCTATTGGTGACTATATTGAATACCTTGTTATTAATAGCAGGAGCCTTTTTTCTCATATGGTTATCAGATTTAAATGCTCGGCTTGGAGTAGGTGGTTCTATAGTTATTTTATTAGCTAGTATTATTTTAAATATTCCACAAGATATTTTAAGTACACTTCAGCTTGTTCGAATTTCAACGGGAATTATACTACTTATTGTGTTGAGTAGCATTGTATTAACCTATATGATGGTACTTATGTATAGAGCGCGTTATCGTATACCAGTTCATAAGATTGGCTTACGTAGTCGATTTAAGAGTTATTCTTATTTTGAAATAATGTTGAATCCTGCCGGTGGGATGCCATTTATGTATGTCATGAGTTTTTTAAGTTTACCGACCTATGTATTTTTACTATTGCAGACCCTTTTTCCTCAGACTTCAGTCTTCTCTGAAATGTCGGCTCAGTATGGAATTGGAAAACCATTATGGATTTACTCATATATTACCATGATTTTTTTATTTAGTATTGCTTTTGCTTTTGTCAATATGAGTGGTGATCAACTATCAGATCGTATGAAGAAATCTGGGGAGTATATATATGGAGTTTATCCAGGTGAGGAAACAAGTCGTTTTATTAATCGATTGATCTTGCGCTTTTCGATTATAGGGGGAACTTTTAATGTGTTGATGGCGGGTACTCCAATGTTATTTGTTTTATCTGATGAAAAGTTGTTGAGGATTGCCATGATTCCAGGTTTATTTATGATGTTTGGTGGTATGATTTTTACAATCAAAGATGAAATGAAGGCTTTGAGACTAAATGAAACCTATAAACCCTTGATTTAGGAGGCTTTTATGTATTATTTTATACCAGCTTGGTATGGTTCAAACCGCCAATGGCACGCTGATTTGACTCCATGGTATTATTCTCACTTTAAGCTTGAATTTGATGATACATTCAATCAAATTAGGCTTTTTCAAAGGCAAGAGATACAATCTCGTTTATTAGTCTTGTCCTATCAGCCACATTTACGTTATTTTTTACATAGACATGGTGTCTTAGAGACAGAAGTCTATTCTATCTTTGATGATATGCAAGACTTGCATGATATACACACCCAGGTTCTTAATCTCAGAGATATAGAGTGGGATAGTGATTGCCAGTTTCTGTATAGTCCATTTGCAATAGTAGTTAACAAAAATGGTAAAAAGTATGCAAAGGTAGAACATGGCGTAGAAGGCTTTATCAGTGATATTCAATATTTTGATAACAATGGTCAGATAAGTAAGCACTACATTATGGATGATCGTGGCTTTGTATCCAGTGTCATTTATTTTGATAATGGGCAGCCTACCTATCAGGACTATTTGAATCCTAAGGGGATTTGGAGATTTAGAGAGTATTTAAACGAGGGAGGCCGAGTAGAGGTAAATCCAATATTTGGCTATCAATTTAAACATCTTCACTACGCTGATATGAGTCAATTGGTTGCAGAGTTTTTTGATAAATATATTCAAAAGAAACAAAAAAAACAGGATATTTTCATTATTCCTTCTCATCCCCATCATGACCAATTTATCTTCAGTTGCCTACCAAGTGAAACTGCTAAAATATTGAGTCTTTTCATTAATCGGAATGCTCAAGCTAGTTTTAAAGACTTAGCTCTATCATTTGATCAGGCAGATATAGTCTTAGTAGATAGAGAAGATAGTTTACAACTCTTGCAGGAACTATATCCTACTCTATCGGATAAATTTCATCATCTTTCTCCTTTTGATACGCGTTTACGACTGGGAAGAAGTCAGACTAGAAAAGAATCGATTATTTATTATCAATTAGATTTTTCTGAAGGAATTGATAGACAAGCCTTATTTCAGGTCTTATCATTCATTGCTGAAACAAAAAATACAGAAGTTATTTTTGGTGCCTTTTCTGCTAGTCAGCAACAAATGGAAGAGGTAGAATCACTTGTCAATGAAATCATTCAGGAACAAATCCATACTGATAGTTTAAAAAAAGGAATAGATTACGGTGAGGCAGAAAATCCTTTAGAAGAAAATCAAGAGCAGGAACTACGTTTTCAATTTGTCAATATGAATGACGAGTTGGATCTGATTAAGACACTAGAGTTTGTTCGCTTGATTGTGGATTTGAATAAACAACCCCACCTCTATACCCAAATAGCAGGTATTAGTGCGGGAATTCCTCAGATTAATCGGGTTGAAACCGTCTATGTGGAACACTTGAAAAATGGTTATTTGATTTCAGATGTGACAGAATTTTCCAAGGCTACACATTACTATACGGATAAACTAAAAGAGTGGAATCAAGCTCTAGTATATTCTATTGATAAAATCAAGGAGCATACTGGACAACGATTCTTAGATAAGTTGCATCACTGGATTGAGGAGGTTACAGATGTCAAAGGATTATAAGATCCTACAGATAGGGATTGATAATTGGGCTCATCATTATGAAATTCCTGAAAACATGGATTGGTATTACTTCTGTCCCAACTCACCGCTAGCCCTTCGTAAAATGATGGAAATGGAAGGGATAACCAGTTTTCATGCTATCTTAATAGAGGATGGACAGTATTTATCTGATTTACTGCCTTTTATTCATCATATTGAGCCTTACACTCTTTTTTATGATCAAGAGTTTAAGACGTCCGATTCGGTTATTTTTGATTTGTTAAAGCAGAGGTGTGCTCAGGCTATAGACTTCTCAGATCCTCAGCAATTAGTCAATGATTTGTCCACTTCTCTCTTTGGTGGAGGTTACGGTGATAAACTATTTCCATCTGGTATCCAAATTCATCCCTCCTTTAAAGGTTCTATTTCTTATCAAGGATTTGAACACGTGACTCTAGAAGGGAATTTTGGAGAGGATTTCCAACAACTAGCTTACTGGTCCTATAATTTTATGGTCGATAAAAACTTACCCATAGAACTATGGTTAGAGTACAAAAAACAAGGAAATTTTGAGTTTAGGTTGGTGATTCGCAAGATATGGAATGGTTCAGTGGATGAATTTTTTGAAGAGGAAGTTTATTCAGAAGCTGATTTAGAAAAATCTATTATTATGAATAGTAAAGATAGTAATTACTTGTTATTTATATCAATTGAGGCATGTGGGAATGGGAAACTCCAGTTAGGGAATCTTCACCAACGTTGGAGCCGAAAACAGTTTGGGAAATTTGTCCTTGGTGGTAACATATTACATGACGAAAATCGAGATGAAATTAATTACTTTTTCCATCCGGGTGATTTTAAGCCACCTTTAGCTGTTTACTTTTCAGGTTTTCGTCCAGCTGAGGGATTTGAAGGATATTTTATGATGAAAAATTTAGGATGTCCATTTCTTCTATTTTCGGATCCTCGTCTTGTGGGTGGAGCCTTTTACTTAGGTAGTGAAGGATTAGAGAATAAGATTAAGGAAACCATTCAATATTATTTGGATTATCTTGGTTTGACATCTAAAGATTTAATTTTATCAGGCTTATCAATGGGAACTTTTCCATCGCTCTACTATGGAGCCACTTTTGAACCGCGTGCAGTTATTGTCGGGAAGCCACTAGCTAACATTGGAACTATTGCAAGACGAGGGCGTTTAGAGGCACCAGGAGTATTTAATACAGGATTTGATGTACTGAGACATCAGACGGGCGGAGTTAGTCCCCAGCATATGGAAGATCTGGATCAAACTTTTTGGAATGCTTTTAAAAAGGCTGATTTCACCCAGACAATTTTTGGTTTGTCCTATATGAAGGATGAAGATATGGACAGCAAAGCCTACGATCAGTTAGTAGAACATCTTTGCCATACAGGGGCTAAGATTTTGTCTAAAGGTACAGATGGACGACATAATGATGATACAGATACCAATGTTGCTTGGTTTCTACATTTTTACCGTATGATTTTGAAATCAGATTTTGGAAGGTTGGACAAATGATTATCAATCAGAGAACAGACATTAAGTGGGGAGAAGTAGGGGGGACATTTATGTATGGTAGTAAGGTAACCTATTATGAAGACAAACATATTAGTCTATATAATCCCTTAGTGACATCAGGAGAAATTTTAAAAACATGGTTTTCTGATGTCAATTACCAGGCTGCTCGTACTCAGCCTAGCCTCCCTTTGTTAAAAAGAAATCACGATTATCAATTATGCATGAATTTTGAATGCCAACCTACAAATGGAGTTTATACAAAGATTGCCTTTTTTGATAGATACGGAGATGTGATTGAAGAGAAAATTGAAAAAATGAAAGTCTTTGATTTTACTTATCCTGATGATACCTATACCTACCAAGTTTCCCTTCTAAGTGCTGGTTTTGAGTCCTTGGATTTCTATTCTTTTTCTATTAAGGAGATGAATCGTGTTTAAAGGTTTATATCAAGATTTCCAACTTCGTAAAGTCAAAAGAATTTTAAAGAAGATTAATGCCCTTAAAGGAACGATGAAGTCTTTATCAGACCAAGAACTAGCGGCAAAAACAGTGGAGTTTCGTCAACGTCTTGCTGAGGGTGAAACTCTTGACGACCTATTGGTAGAAGCGTTTGCAGTTGTTCGTGAAGCGGATAAACGTGTATTGGGCATGTTTCCCTATGATGTCCAAGTCATGGGAGGAATTGTTATCCATCAGGGAAATGTCGCTGAGATGAATACAGGTGAGGGAAAAACCTTGACAGCTACTATGCCTGTTTATCTCAATGCCCTGACAGGAAAAGGAACCATGCTGATTACCACCAATGACTATCTAGCTAAACGCGATGCCGAGGAGATGGGACAAGTTTACCGCTTTTTAGGCTTGACAATTGGGATACCTTTTACAGATGATCCAAAAGAGGAATTGACGTCAGAAGAGAAAAAAAGAATTTATGCATCAGACATCATCTATACAACTAATAGCAATTTAGGTTTTGATTATTTAAATGATAATCTGGCCTCAAATGAGGAAGGAAAATTTTTGCATCCTTTTGATTATGTCATTATTGATGAGATTGATGATATCTTACTAGATAGCGCTCAGACTCCACTGATCATTGCAGGGGCCCCTCGGGTTCAGTCTAATCATTATGGTATTATTGATACGCTGGTTACAACTTTGGTCGAAGGAGAGGACTATATCTTTAAAGAGGAAAAGGATGAGGTTTGGCTCACTACCAAGGGGGCTAAGGCTGCTGAAAGCTTCTTAGGCATAGATCATTTTTACAAGGAAGAACATGCTGTTTTTGCTCGCCATTTAGTGTATGCGATTCGAGCCCATAAACTCTTTACAAAAGACAAAGACTATGTCATTCGAGGGGATGAAATGGTACTAGTAGATAAGGGAACAGGGCGTCTAATGGAGATGACCAAACTACAGGGAGGCCTCCATCAGGCCATTGAAGCTAAGGAACATGTCAAATTATCTCCAGAAACGAGGGCCATGGCTTCCATCACTTATCAGAGTCTTTTTAAAATGTTTAATAAGATATCTGGTATGACAGGGACAGGTAAGGTCGCGGAAAAAGAGTTTATTGAAACCTACAATATGTCTGTAGTGCGCATTCCAGCCAATCGTCCTAGACAACGGATTGACTATCCAGATAATCTCTATATCACTTTACCTGAAAAAGTGTATGCATCCTTGGAGTACATCAAGGAATACCATGCTAAGGGAAATCCCTTACTCGTTTTTGTAGGTTCAGTTGAAATGTCTCAGCTTTATTCATCACTCTTGCTCCGTGAAGGGATTGCACATAACGTTCTCAATGCCAATAATGCGGCGCGTGAGGCCCAAATCATCGCAGAATCAGGTCAGATGGGAGCTGTAACAGTGGCAACCTCTATGGCAGGACGTGGGACAGATATCAAGCTTGGTAAAGGAGTTGCAGAACTTGGTGGCTTGATTGTTATTGGGACTGAGAGGATGGAAAGTCAGCGGATTGACTTGCAAATTCGTGGACGCTCTGGTCGTCAGGGAGATCCTGGGATGAGTAAGTTCTTTGTATCCTTAGAGGACGATGTTATTAAGAAATTTGGTCCTTCTTGGGTTCATAAAAAATATAAAGATTATCAGGTTCAAGATATGACTCAACCAGAAGTATTGAAAGGTCGTAAATACCGAAGGCTAGTCGAAAAGGCTCAGCATGCTAGTGATAGTGCTGGACGTTCGGCACGTCGTCAGACTCTAGAATATGCTGAAAGTATGAATATTCAACGGGATATGATTTACAAGGAGCGTAATCGTCTAATAGATGGTTCTCGTGACTTAGAGGATGTTGTGGAAGAAATAATTGCTAGTTACATAGATCAAGTGACTTCTTCAGAATATGAAAGCCGAGAGTTACTCTTCCACTTTATTGTGACCAATATTAGTTTTCATATTAAAGAGGTTCCAGATTATATAGATGTAACTGATAAAACTGCAGTTCGTAGTTTTATGAAGCAGGTGATTGATAAAGAACTTTCTGAAAAGAAAGAATTGCTCGATCAACATGGTTTATATGAACAGTTTTTACGACTTTCTATGCTCAAGGCTATTGATGACAACTGGGTAGAGCAGGTAGACTATCTACAACAGTTAACTATGGCAATCGGTGGACAACCAGCTGCTCAGAAAAATCCTATTGTAGAATACTATCAAGAAGCTTATGCGGGCTTTGAAGCTATGAAAGAACAAATCCGTGCGGATATGGTGCGTAATCTCCTGATGGGCTTAGTTGAAGTCACTCCTAAGGGTGAGATTATGACTCATTTCCCATAAAAAGAGGAAAATATGACAATTTACAATATAAATTTAGGAATTGGATGGGCTAGTAGCGGTGTTGAATACGCCCAAGCCTACCGTGCTGGTGTTTTTCGGAAATTAAATCTGTCCTCTAAGTTTATCTTTACAGATATGATTTTAGCCGATAATATTCAGCACTTAACAGCTAATATTGGTTTTGATGATGATCAAGTGATTTGGCTTTATAATCATTTTACAGACATCAAGATTGCACCGACTAGCGTGACAGTGGATGATGTCTTGGCTTACTTTGGTGGCATTGAAAGTCGTAGAGAAAAGAATGGCAAGGTTTTACGTGTCTTCTTTTCTGATCAAGATAAGTTTGTTACCTGTTATTTGGTGGATGAGTATAAGGACTTGGTTCAACATGCAGAGTATGTTTTTAAAGGAAAATTGATTCGAAAGGATTACTTTTCTTACACGCGTTATTGTAGCGAATACTTTGCTCCCAAGGACAATGTTGCAGTCCTATACCAAAGAACTTTCTATAATGAAGACGGAACTCCTGTCTATGATATCATGATGAATCAAGGGAAGGAAGAAGTTTATCGTTTCAAGGATAGGATTTTCTATGGGAAACAAGCCTTTATGCGTGCCTTTATGAAATCCTTGAATTTGAACAAGTCTGATTTGGTCATTCTTGATAGAGAGACAGGCATTGGACAGGTTGTTTTTGAGGAAGCACAGGTAGCGCATTTAGCGGTAGTCGTTCATGCGGAGCATTATAGTGAAAATGCTACAAATGAGGACTATATCCTTTGGAACAATTACTATGACTATCAGTTTACCAATGCAGATAAGGTCGATTTCTTTATCGTATCCACTGATAGACAGAGAGAAGTTCTGCAAGAGCAATTTGCCAAATACACCCAGCACCAACCAAAGATTGTTACCATTCCTGTAGGAAGTATTGATTCCTTGACTGAGTCAAGTCAAGGACGTAAACCATTTTCATTGATTACAGCTTCACGTCTTGCTAAAGAAAAACACATTGACTGGTTGGTCAAGGCGGTCATTGAGGCTCGTAAAGAAATACCTGAATTGACCTTTGATATTTATGGTAGTGGTGGAGAAGATTCTCTTCTTCGAGAAATTATTGCTAGTCATAAGGCAGAAGACTATATCCAGCTCAAGGGCCATGCGGAACTTTCGCAGATTTATAGCCAGTATGAGGTCTACTTGACGGCTTCAACCAGTGAAGGATTTGGTTTGACCTTGATGGAAGCTATTGGTTCAGGTCTACCTCTAATTGGTTTTGATGTGCCTTATGGTAATCAGACCTTTATAGAAGATGGGAAAAATGGTTATTTGATTCCAAGTTCATCAGATCACGTAGAAGACCAAATCAAGCAAGCTTACGCAGCTAAGATTTGCCAACTGTATCAAGAAAATCGTTTGGCGGATATGCGTACCCATTCTTACCAAATTGCAGAAGGATTCTTAACCAAAGAAATTTTAGAAAAGTGGAAGAAAACAGTAGAGGAGGTGCTCCATGATTGAACTTTATGATCGTTATAGTCAGGAAAGTCGAGATTTACATGAAAGTCTAGTCGCTACTGGACTGTCTCAACTTGGAGTGGTCATCGATGCAGATGGATTTCTGCCTGATGGTCTGGTTTCTCCTTTTACCTATTATCTAGGCTATGAAAAGGGAAAACCTCTCTATTTCAACCAAGTTCCTGTTCCAGCTTTTTGGGAAATTTCAGGCAATAATCAGTCTGCTCGTATTGAAGATATGACACAGGAGAGAGCCGTCATTCATTATGCTGATGGTTTGCAGGCTCGCTTGGTTAAAAAGGTAGACTGGAAAGACCTAGAAGGTCGAGTACGCCAGGTTGATCACTATAATCGCTTCGGAGCTTGTTTTGCTACAACGACCTATAGCGCAGATAGCGAGCCGATTATGACAGTTTACCAAGATGTCAATGATCAACAAGTTTTACTTGAAAACCATGTGACGGGTGATATCTTATTGACTTTGCCTGGTCAATCCATGCGTTACTTTGCAAATAAGGTTGAATTTATCACCTTCTTTTTGCAAGATTTGGAAATAGATACCAGTCAGCTTATCTTTAATACCTTAGCGATTCCTTTCTTGGTTTCCTTCCATCATCCAGATAAATCTGGCTCAGATATTCTAGTTTGGCAGGAACCTCTTTATGATGCTATTCCGGGCAATATGCAGTTGATTTTGGAAAATGATGATGTGCGTACTAAGAAGATTATCATTCCTAACAAGGCGACTTATGAGCGCGCTTTAGAGTTGACTGACGAAAAATACCATGATCAGCTTGTGCACTTGGGTTATCATTACCAGTTCAAACGTGATAATTTCCTAAGACGAGATGCCTTAATCTTGACCAATTCCGATCAGATTGAGCAAGTAGAAACAATCGTAGAAGCCTTGCCTGATGTTACCTTCCGTATTGCAGCGGTGACAGAGATGTCTTCTAAGCTCTTAGATATGCTTCGCTATCCTAATGTGGTCCTTTATCAGAATGCTAGTCCACAGAAGATTCAGGAGCTGTATCAATTGTCGGATATTTACTTGGATATAAACCACAGTAATGAGTTGCTACAGGCAGTACGTCAGGCCTTTGAGCACAATCTCTTGATTCTTGGATTTCATCAGACAGTGCACAATAGACTTTATATCGCTCCAGATTATCTATTTGAAAGTAGTGAAGTTTCTGATTTGGTTGAGACCATTAAACTGGCTCTTTCAGATGTTGATCAAATGCGTCAGGCACTTGGAAAACAAGGTCAACATGCAAATTATGTTGATTTGGTGCGATATCAGGAAATCATGCAAACTGTTTTAGGAGGCTAATATGTCAGAGGAAGATTTATTTTACAAAGACGTTGAAGGTCGCATGGAAGAGTTGAAACAAAAACCTATCAAGAAGGAAAAAGAAACCCGAGGGGAAAAGATTAGTAAGACTTTTTCACTCTTACTGGGTTTGATGATTCTGATTGGTTTGCTCTTTACTTTACTGGGAATTTTGAGGTAGGCCTATGATTGACATACTGATTGTTTTAGCTATTATCCTATCTCTTGCTTTGATTGTATTGGTGACCATACAACCCCGTCAAAATCAACTCTTTTCCATGGATTCCACTAGTAATATTGGTAAACCAAGTTACTGGCAGAGCAACACCTTGGTAAAGGTTCTCACTTTATTAGTGAGTTTGGCCCTATTCGTTTTACTATTAACCTTTATGGTAATAACTTACAAATAAAAGAAAACTTCAGAGATTCACTTTTTGTGATTGGTCTGAAGTTTTCTTTTTTACTGTTCATATTTTTGGTAAAAGTCAACTTTTACTTGGATGAAGGCTTTGGCTTCGCGTAGAAGTTGAAGAAGGGTAGCGCGGGTTTCAAATTCTTCTCTTGTCTTGGGTAGGCTGCGATTACGGAAGACTTCCAGATAACGTTCAATTTCATCTAGCAAATCAGAAGCAGGATTGGTCTGGCTCAGTTGGCCTGCAATTTTTGAAAAAAGTTGGGCTAAAATCAGGCTTTCACTGGCAGCAAGGTGACAGGTGTTGATCTGCTGGGCCATGTTTCGCAGGATACGACTTTGTCGCTGTCTCATCTCAAAGTAGTGGATATGGTAGTCGGTTTGGTGAAAGAGGTGGTCAGAGTGATCTAAATAGACCAGTCTGAGGGCGTCTTCCAAAAGGGTGTCCAATTCTTTAACCAACTGTGCTCGGTTGCGGCCGTCCCCTCTAGATAAATAATATTTGAAGCGTTGGAGGATATCTTTTAACTTTTCTTCGACTAGCACGTGGTAGTGCTGGATTTCCTCTTCTCGGGAAGGCATGTAGAGATTGACCAGTAAAGCAAATCCTGTACCGATTGCAAAGAGAAGGAATTCATTGACTAGAAGGTCTGGAGAGGTTGACTCTTGAACCAAGAGATGGCTAACCAAAACAGTGCTTGGTGTGATGCCAATTTCCCAGCCCATCTCGTAGGCTAGGGGCACATAAAGAGCCAGATAGAGGCCAAGGCTCCAGATATGAAATCCGGTCAAGTGAAAGGCCAAAACCCCAATAGACAGAGCTAGAAGCATAGAAAAAAGACGATTGCGGGCTAGTTTTAAGGTACTTCTACGTGTATCAGATAGGCTCAAGAGAGCGATAATTCCAGCCGAAACTGCGGAAGAAAGATTGAGAAAATAAGCAAGAAGACAGGCAAGGCAGGTGGCTAAGATGAGCTTGGTCGTACGTTGGCTAATAGACATAAGAATTTCCTAGTAAGTTAGAATAAAAGAGCAAAAGACAAGACCTGAGCAGGCTTGTCTTTATGAGTTATTTTTTACGGGCTGCTGCGTATTCGGCAACGGCAGTAAAGAGGACGTCTGTAGAAGAGTTGAGGGCTGTTTCACATGAGTCTTGGATGACGCCAATGACAAATCCAACTCCGACAACTTGCATGGCAATATCGTTAGAAATACCGAAAAGGCTACAAGCAACTGGGATAAGAAGGAGGGAACCTCCCGCAATACCAGAAGCACCACAAGCTGAGATTGCGGCAACTACACTAAGGACAAAGGCTGTCGCAAAGTCAACAGGGATTCCAAGAGTATTCACTGCAGCAAGGGTCAAAACGTTGATAGTAATAGCTGCTCCGGCCATGTTGATAGTAGAACCAAGTGGGATAGAAACAGAATAGGTATCTGGATCCAGTCCAAGGTCGTGACAAAGTTTCATGTTGACAGGAATGTTAGCCGCAGAACTACGAGTGAAGAAGGCTGTCACACCGCTAACACGCAAACATTTCCAAACGAGGGGATAAGGGTTTCTCTTCATAAAGAGGAAGGCAATCAATGGATTCACTACTAGAGCCACAAAGAACATAGTTGTTATCAAGAGGGCAAGTAAGATTCCATAGTTGGCTAGGCTTCCGATTCCCTTATCAGAGATGGTTTTAAATACAAGTCCTAAGATTCCAAATGGAGCTAGGTTAATAATCCATTCGACAATTTTAGAAGTCACATCAGCTATGGTGTTCAACAATTCTTTACTATTTTTGCTGGCTTCTCTCATGGCAATCCCGAAAATAACCGCCCAAGATAGGATACCAATGTAGTTGGCTGTGACGAGGGCATTGACTGGATTGTCGACGAGTTTAAGTAAGAGATTGCTGAGGACCTGACCAATCCCATCTGGTGGTGTAATTTCTGTATTGGCACTATTTAGGGTAATTTCAACAGGTACGATGAAACTAGCAAAAACCGCTACAAGAGCAGCTGCAAATGTCCCCACTAGATAAAGAAAGATAACGGTTTTCATATTGCTATCTTGTCCTTTTTTATGTTGGGAAAGGGCATTGGCAACGAGGGCAAAGACTAGAATAGGTGCGATGGCTTTGAGACCACCAACAAAGAGATCTCCGAGTAGACCAACTCCTGAAACATTAGGAAATGTCAGTCCAAGGATTCCTCCGACAAGCATGCCAATCAAGATACGTTTGATCAGGCTTGCCTTATTCCAAGCATGAATGAATTTTTTCATAACAATCTCCTTTGTTGTGTAATGTTTATGATTATAGTATAAATATGAACCAAAATCAAGAATTTTCTGTCTATTTTCGAAATTATTTTTGAATATTTATGGAGAATGACACTTTATGAAAGTATGGTATAATAAATGAAAGGAGTTTTCTATGCAAGAATTTATTCAAACCTATCTCAATAAGCTTGATCTAACAGCGATTATCGAGAATATCTTGACCAAGCTACTTTCTCTCTTATTCCTGTTTTTGCTCTTTTATATAGCTAAGAAACTGCTTTATACCATGGTGCAGAGAATTGTCAAACCTTCTCTAAAAATGTCTCGCCATGATGTCGGGCGTCAGAAAACCATCTCACGTCTGCTAGAAAATGTGTTTAATTATACTCTTTATTTCTTTTTACTTTACTGTATCTTGTCTATTTTAGGTTTGCCAGTTTCTAGTTTGCTGGCTGGGGCTGGAATCGCTGGGGTGGCTATTGGGATGGGAGCCCAAGGCTTTCTGTCTGATGTCATCAATGGCTTTTTCATCCTCTTCGAACGTCAACTGGATGTGGGAGATGAGGTTGTTCTGACAAATGGTCCCATTACTGTATCGGGCAAGGTTGTCAGCGTCGGCATTCGGACAACGCAACTCAGAGGTGATGATCAGGTTCTGCACTTCGTTCCCAATCGGAATATCACAGTTGTCAGCAATTTTTCTCGGAAAGACCAGGCCTGAAATTTTAGCAGATTTATGGTACAATAAAAAGAGTTTGGTAAAGGAGAGAAGATGTTTTTAGAAAAACAGTTGGGTAATGGCTGTACCTGGATTGACCTAGATTTGGACAAGTTGAAAAAACTAGAGGACCTTTCTGAAATCTACGGTTTGGACAAGGAAACCATTGAATACGCACTGGATAGGAATGAGCGTGCCCACATGGATTATCACCGCGAAAATGGGACTGTGACCTTTATCTACAATGTCTTGAACTTGAAAAAGGACAAGGAATACTACGAAGCCTTTCCTATGACCTTTATCGTGGAACATCGTCGCCTGATTACCATTAGTAATACCAAGAACGCCTATGTCGTTGAACAGATGACCCGTTATCTAGACAGTCATGATACGCTTTCGATTTACAAGTTTCTCTTTGCCAGTCTGGAAATCATCAGCAATGCCTACTATCCTGTCATCGAGCAGATGGACAAGAGTAAGGATGAGGTTAATGGTCTCTTGCGGCAGCGGACGACTAAGAAAAACCTTTTTGCCCTTTCCGACTTGGAGACCGGTATGGTTTATCTTACTGCGGCTGCTAAGCAAAATCGTATGTTGTTAGAGCATATTCAGGGGCATGCCCTCTATCGTAGTTTTAACGAGATTGAGAGAGAGCAGTTTGATGATGCCATGATTGAGGCTCATCAGCTGGTGTCCATGACAGATTTAATTTCTCAAGTTCTCCAACAACTATCAGCATCTTACAACAACATCCTAAACAATAATCTGAATGATAATTTGACAACCTTGACCATCATCTCAGTCTTGCTAGCCGTTTTAGCAGTCGTGACAGGCTTTTTTGGAATGAATGTTCCGTTACCTTTAACAGATGAACCCCATGCTTGGCTCTACATCAGTTTGGCTAGTGCAGGTTTGTGGATTGTTTTGTCATTGTTGCTAAGGAAAATTGCGAAAAAAAGTTAAGAAAAGGAGCCAGAATGGCGATTGAAAATTACATGCCAGATTTTGCTGTGGAAGCAGTTTATGGTCTGACAGTCCCAAGCCTGCAGGCGCAGGGAATCAAGGCTGTTTTGGTCGATTTGGACAATACCCTCATAGCTTGGAACAACCCTGATGGGACGCCAGAGATGAAGCAATGGCTACATGACCTCCGTGACGCGGGCATTCGCATCATAGTAGTCTCAAATAATACCAAAAAACGAGTTCAACGTGCAGTTGAGAAATTTGGGATTGATTACGTCTACTGGGCCTTGAAGCCCTTTACATTTGGGATTGACCGTGCCATGAAGGAATTTCACTATGAGAAAAGTGAAGTGGTCATGGTCGGTGACCAGCTTATGACCGATATTCGAGCAGCCCACCGTGCAGGCATTCGCTCAATATTGGTCAAGCCTTTGGTCCAACACGACTCGATCAAGACGCAGATTAACCGTGCTCGTGAGCGCCGTGTTATGCGAAAAATCACTGAAAAGTACGGACCGATTACATATAAAAAAGGAATTTAACTATGGAAGAAATTCTCTGTATTGGTTGTGGAGCAACCATTCAGACGACAGACAAGGCTGGACTTGGCTTTACCCCCCAGTCGGCACTTGAAAAAGGTTTGGAGACTGGCGAAGTCTATTGCCAACGTTGTTTCCGTCTCCGCCACTACAATGAAATCACGGATGTCCAGTTGACGGATGATGATTTCCTCAAGCTCTTGCACGAGGTGGGAGATAGTGATGCCCTAGTGGTCAATGTCATTGATATCTTTGACTTTAATGGCTCTGTTATCCCAGGCTTGCCACGTTTTGTATCAGGCAATGATGTCCTCTTGGTTGGAAATAAACAGGATATCCTACCTAAGTCAGTTAAACCGGGCAAGATTAGCCAGTGGCTCATGGAACGTGCCCATGAAGAAGGGCTTCGTCCAGTCGATGTTGTCTTAACTTCGGCACAAAACAAGCATGCCATTAAGGAAGTCATTGACAAGATTGAACACTACCGTAAGGGCCGTGATGTCTATGTGGTCGGTGTAACCAACGTTGGAAAATCAACCCTTATCAATGCTATTATCCAAGAAATCACGGGTGACCAGAATGTCATCACGACTTCGCGTTTCCCAGGGACAACCTTGGACAAGATTGAGATTCCGCTTGATGATGGATCTTATATCTACGATACGCCGGGAATCATCCATCGTCACCAAATGGCCCATTACCTGACTGCTAAAAACCTCAAGTATGTCAGCCCTAAAAAGGAAATCAAGCCAAAAACCTATCAGCTTAATCCCGAGCAAACCCTATTTTTAGGTGGACTCGGACGCTTTGACTTCATATCAGGAGAAAAGCAAGGTTTCACAGCCTTCTTTGACAATGAACTCAAACTCCATCGTACCAAGCTAGAAGGAGCCAGTGCCTTCTATGACAAGCACCTTGGAACTCTTCTAACACCGCCAAATAGTAAGGAAAAAGAAGATTTTCCAAAACTAGTCCAACATATCTTTAACATTAAGGACAAGACGGACCTAGTCATCTCAGGCCTAGGCTGGATCCGTGTAACAGGTACCGCCAAAGTCGCCGTCTGGGCACCCGAAGGCGTCGCAGTAGTCACACGAAAAGCAATTATTTAAACACAGAAAGGAAAGGGTTGTCTGAATTCGGGCGAGCAGGGCGAGCCCCATAGAGAATACTTTTCGCTGTGGTGTCAGTTGGTACAAGTGCTTGTACCAACTGCGGAAAATTTGAGACCTTAGGCTCAAATTTTAGTCATGAAAGTCCGAAGGACTTTGCTGACGTCCGTCACCACTTCAGAAAAGTATAAAAAGAAACTCTTTTAAAGAAATTATGTCATTAACATCAAAACAACGTGCCTTCCTCAACAGCCAGGCACACACCCTCAAACCCATCATCCAAATCGGGAAAAATGGACTTAACGACCAAATCAAGACCAGCGTTCGCCAAGCTCTTGACGCCCGTGAATTAATCAAAGTAACGCTCTTGCAAAATACAGATGAAAACATCCACGAAGTAGCTGAAATCTTGGAAGAAGAAATCGGTGTGGATATAGTCCAAAAAATCGGACGCATCTTGATCTTGTTTAAACAATCTAGCAAGAAAGAAAATCGCAAGATTTCTAAAAAAGTCAAAGAAATCTAAAGAACTACTCCAAACAACTGTTTTTACAGAGAAATAAAGGAGACTAGCCTATGGCAATCGAACTATTAACTCCCTTTACCAAGGTAGAGTTGGAGCCAGAAATCAAGGAGAAAAAACGCAAACAAGTCGGGATTTTAGGGGGAAATTTTAACCCTGTTCATAATGCCCATCTTGTTGTGGCGGACCAAGTACACCAGCAGTTGGGACTGGACCAGGTTTTGCTCATGCCTGAATACCAACCTCCTCATGTGGACAAAAAAGAAACCATCTCTGAGAATCATCGTCTCAAGATGCTTGAGTTGGCTATTGAGGGGATTGACGGCCTAGCCATTGAAACCATTGAGTTGGAGCGCAAGGGCATTTCATACACCTATGACACCATGAAGATTTTGACAGAGCAACATCCAGATACGGATTATTACTTTATCATCGGTGCCGACATGGTGGACTATCTGCCTAAGTGGTACCGAATTGATGAGCTGGTCGATCTGGTTCAGTTTGTTGGAGTTCAGCGCCCACGCTACAAGGCAGGGACTTCCTATCCCGTTATCTGGGTGGATGTGCCTCTCATGGATATCTCGTCCAGCATGGTGCGTGATTTCCTTGCCCAAGGTCGAAAACCTAACTTTCTCCTACCTCAGCCGGTGCTAGACTATATCGAGAAGGAGGGGCTCTACTGATGGATTATCAAGACTATATCAACTGCTCTCGCGAGGCTTTGTTGGAAAAAATGGCAGAGCTTCTACCTGAAAAACGTCTAACCCATTGTTTGGGTGTAGAGCGTGCAGCCATAGAATTAGCAGAGAGATTCGGAGTCGATGCCGAGAAAGCAGGCCTAGCAGGCCTTCTTCATGACTATGCTAAAAAGCTGTCAGATCAGGAATTTTTGGATTTGATTGACCGTTACCAATTAGACCCTGACCTCAAAAACTGGGGCAATAATGTCTGGCATGGTATGGTTGGAATTTACAAGATTCAGGAAGATTTGGATTTGCAAGACTCTGAAATCCTACGAGCCATTGAAATTCATACAGTTGGGGCTGGTCAGATGACTGATCTTGATAAGGTTATCTACGTCGCAGACTATATCGAGCATAATCGCGCCTTTCCTGGAGTGGATGTGGCGCGTGAGATTGCAAGTCTATCGCTTAATAAGGCAGTGGCCTACGAAACAGCTCGTACCGTGGAGCATCTAGCTCATCAGGGATTCCCTATCTATCCCCAAACCCTTGAAACCTATAACGCCTTTGTGCACTATTTGAAAGAGGACTAAATGAAAACGGCTTTTATAATCATTGATGTTCAGAATATTTTAGTGGAAACCGGTTTTCAGACAAATAGTCTATTGGACAAAATTTCTTATTTACAAAACCAGGCTAGAAGCAAGAATATCGAAATTATTTATGTTCAACATATTGAGGACTCTGAAGCTCAAACATCAGAAGATTGGCAGTTATCTGAGCTTTTAAATCGAAAACCTAATGAAAAGGTCTTTCAGAAGAAGTATAACAGTATTTTCAAAGAAACGGGTTTAAAAGAATACTTGGATAAACAGGGGATTGAAAAATTAGTTTTATGTGGTATGCAGACAGAATATTGTGTGGATACCTCTGTCAAGGTTGCCTTTGAATATGGCTATCAGCTTATTATTCCAGAAGGAACTTGCACAACGTTTGATGGGAAAGACATTCCAGCAGAAACGATAAATGAATTTTATGAGGGCATTTGGGAGGGGCGCTTTGCAGATGTCCTAGATTACAAACATATTTTCTAGAAAGAGGACTAAATGAACGAAAAAGAATTATTAGAACTAGTCGTGAAAGCGGCTGATGAGAAACGTGCGGATGATATCCTCGCACTTGATGTACAAGATTTGACTAGCGTGACGGACTACTTTGTTATCACTAGCTCGATGAATAGCCGTCAGTTGGACGCTATAGCTGATAATATCCGTGAAAAAGTAGCGGAAGCTGGTTTTAAAGGCAGCCATATCGAAGGCGATGCAGCGGGAGGCTGGGTTTTGTTGGACCTCGGTGCTGTCGTTGTGCATATCTTCTCAGAAGAAATGCGTGCCCACTATAACCTAGAGAAGCTATGGCATGAGGCAGAGTCAGTAGATATTTCAGAAGCTCTTGCTTAGAAGACGAACTCAGTTGTAGCCAACTGGGTTTCTTTGCTTATTTTAGAAAATTGGATAGAAAGGTATAGGGCGAGTGGTGTTTGCCATGGAGGCTCTTGGTATCATGATTATGGCAACTTATGAAACCTTTGCGGCTGTTTACGATGCTGTGATGGATGATAGTTTATACGATAAATGGACGGATTTTTCGCTTCGTCATTTGCCTAAGACCAAGGAGAGAAAGAAACTTTTGGAATTGGCTTGTGGGACAGGCATTCAGTCTGTACGCTTTTCTCAAGCTGGTTTTGATGTGACTGGACTGGACTTGAGCTCGGATATGTTGAAGATTGCGGAGAAGAGAGCGGCTTCAGCCAAACAAAAAATTGATTTTATTGAAGGCAATATGCTGGATTTGTCCAAGGCAGGTCAATACGACTTTATCACTTGTTATTCGGACTCTATCTGCTACATGCAGGATGAGGTGGAAGTAGGGGATGTTTTTAAGGAAGTCTATAATGCCCTTAACGAAGATGGTGTCTTCATCTTTGATGTGCATTCGACTTACCAGACAGATGAGGTCTTCCCAGGTTATTCTTACCATGAAAATGCGGAAGAGTTCGCCATGCTCTGGGATACCTACGAGGACGAAGCACCTCACTCCATCGTGCATGAGTTGACCTTCTTTATCAAGGAAGCGGATGATTCCTTTAGTCGCCACGATGAAGTGCATGAGGAGCGGACCTATGAGGTCTTGACCTATGACATTCTGCTGGAACAGGCTGGATTCAAGTCCTTCAAACTCTATGCGGACTTTGAGGACAAGGCGCCAACAGAGACAAGTACCCGTTGGTTTTTTGTGGCGCAGAAGTAGGAGATTAGCATGACCATCACAGGTATTATCGCGGAGTTTAATCCTTTTCATAATGGACACAAATACCTGCTGGAGCAGGCTGAGGGATTGAAAATCGTAGCCATGTCTGGGAATTTCATGCAGAGAGGCGAGCCTGCTATTGTGGATAAGTGGACAAGGGCCCAGATGGCACTGGAAAATGGAGCGGATCTGGTAGTAGAATTGCCCTTTTTAGTCAGTGTTCAGGCAGCTGATTTCTTTGGTCAAGGAGCTGTGGATATCTTGGCTCGCTTGGGCATTGATAGTCTGGCTTTTGGTACAGAGGAAGTTCTGGATTACCAGAAAATTGCTGACTTATACACAGAGCAGGGTGCTGAGATGGAGAAATTTGTGGAAAATCTGCCTGATTCCCTCTCTTATCCCCAGAAGACCCAGGCCATGTGGAAGGAATTTGCAGGGCTTGATTTTTCTGGCAATACGCCCAATCATGTCCTAGCTCTTGCCTATGCAAAGGCAGTTGCGGGACGCAACATCAAACTCCATCCGATTCAGCGTCAGGGGGCTGGCTATCATTCTGTGGATAAGGATGTGAACTTTGCTTCGGCGACAGCTCTTCGTCAGCACCAGAAGGATCAAGATTTCTTAAAACGCTTTATGCCTTCTGTTTCCCTCTTTGAGCAGACTAGTAAGGTGAGCTGGGATGACTATTTTCCCTTGCTCCATTATCAAATCTTGTCAAATCCCGACCTAACCACTATCTATCAGGTAAATCAAGAAATGGCTGTGCGTATTAATGAAGCTATTAAAACAGCACAGTCTGTAGAAGAATTAGTCGAGGCGGTTGCCACCAAACGTTACACTAAGGCGCGTGTCAGACGCCTCTTGACCTATATCTTGGTGCAAGCTAGAGAAGGTGACTTGCCAGAAGCCATTCATGTCCTTGGATTTACTGAAAAAGGAAGACAACACCTTAAGTCCCTGAAAGGGCAGGTCAGTCTAGTCAGCCGAATTGGCAAAGAACCCTGGGATGCTATGACCCAAAAGGCAGACCAGATTTACCAACTGGGAAATCCAAGTATAGCAGAGCAGAATTTTGGAAGAGTGCCGATAAGAATAGAAACAAACTAAGTCTACTGAAAGGTGGACTTTTTGAATTTTTTACGAATAAATAGATAGAAAAAGAAAATCTTGTACAAGTTCCTGACAATTTTTTTCTTTTCATGTATAATAGTGGAAAAGAGGTAAAACGAGGTATGGTTATGGAAGCAGTTCTTTACTCAACATTCCGAAATCATTTAAAGGACTACATGAAAAAGGTAAATGATGAATTTGAGCCTTTAACGGTGGTCAATAAAAATCCAGACGAGGACATTGTAGTCCTTTCAAAGAGTGAGTGGGATAGTATCCAAGAAACCCTGAGAATTGCTCAAAATAAGGAACTTTCTGATAAGGTTTTGCGAGGAATGGCTCAAGTTCGTGCTGGAAGTACTCAGGTCCATGTTATTGAGGAGTAAGAATGCTGCTCAAGTTTACAGAAGATGCCTGGGCAGATTATTGCTACTGGCAAAATCAGGATAAGAAAACGTTAAAAAGAATTAATAAACTAATCAAGGATATTCAACGTGATCCCTTTACAGGAATAGGAAAACCAGAACCACTCAAGTATGACTACCAAGGAGCTTGGTCACGTCGTATTGATGCAGAAAATCGATTGATTTATATGATGGATGGAGATAGCGTGGCTTTCTTGTCTTTCAAAGATCATTACTAAGTCTACTGCGAAGTAGACTTTTTATTTTTTAAATTTTTATTAGTAAGTTTAAGATAAAGTTTTTTGGAAAATGACAGAAGCCCTAGTACAAAAGACAAAAACTCAGTAAAGAAATTTAGTATATGAACTTCGATCTTTACCCTTGAATACGCTTTATAACTCGTATTTTGTGGTATAATGAAGAGAATTGTTAATAATAAAAACAGGGGAAGTAAATGTCTAATTTCAAAGAAAAACTACCACTATTTCAAGCAAATGATATCCAAATCTCTAATGATGTCAATACGGTTTGGTCTATCGCTAACACCCTTAGAGGAGCTTATCGAGCAGATAAGTATCGCGATGTTATTATTCCAATGTTTGTCCTGACTCGTTTAGAAGCTGCTTTGCTGCCAACCAAGGATCAGGTGGTAGCACAATACAAAGCAAATCCCAATACACCTGAGAAAGTGTTGGAGAAACTTTCAGGTTATCGTTACTACAATGTTAGTCCTTTTACGTTGGAAAATCTTCAAAACGATCCAAATGCAATCGAGGAGAATTTTATAGCCTATCTGGATGGCTATTCTTGTCGTGTCAAGGACATCATTGAAAACCTAAAATTTAAAGAGCAAGTCCGTACCCTAGCCCAGAGTGGTCGTCTTTTCACGGTTATTAAAAAGTTCTCTCAAATTGATTTGTCTACAAGTTCAGTCGACTCTATGCGTATGGGATACATGTTTGAGGATATCATCCGCCGATTTTCTGAAAATGAGGAAGCGGGGTCTCACTATACCCCTCGTGAAGTTATTGCTCTGATGGTCAACCTCCTCTTGATTGAGGCAGACGAAGAACTTTTTGTTGATAAAAAAGAGTTGAAAATACTAGACATGGCGGCTGGAACAGGGGGAATGCTGGCTACAGCTAAAAGCTATATCCGTCAGTTGAATACAGGAGCCACTGTCCGACTCTTTGGTCAGGAAGTTTTGCCTGAAACCTTTGGGATTGGTCGTGCAGATATGCTAATTCGTCAGGAAGACTCTGACTATTTCGTGAAGGTGGATACCTTAAAAGATACAGATCCTTTTCCAGATACTAAAATGAGCTTTGTCATCGCTAACCCTCCCTTCGGTCAAGCTTGGGGTGGTAAGGATGCGGATGATGGGGTTGAGGATGCAGTTAAGAAAGATCATCAACTCTTTGATAAAACAGAAGGTCGTCAAGGTCGTTTTGTTGCGACTCCAGGAACTGGAGATGCTCAACTACTCTTCCATCTTCATGCTCTTGCAAAATTAGAAGAAAATGGCCGTGCAGCCATCATTTCAAATGGGTCTCCCCTCTTTTCAGGTGGGACGTCATCGGGAGAAAGTCAGATTCGCCGTTATATCCTTGAGAATGATTTGCTAGAAGCTATAGTCGCCCTTCCAGGTCAATTTTTCTATAACACAGGGATTGGGATTTATATCTGGATTTATAATAAAAACAAGTCTCCTGAGCGCCAGAACAAGGTCCAGTTTATCGATGCGACGGAGGAGTTTGTTCCTCTACGTAAATCTCTAGGTCAAAAACGCCGTGAGTTGTCCCAAGATAATATCCGTCAGATCCTTCGCTGGTACGATGATTTTCAAGAAAATGACCATGTAAAAATCTTTGACAATCAAGAGTTTCTCTATCGAGAGTTTACAGTTATGCAACCTCTGCAACGTCGTGGCCAGATAAGCGAAGAAACAATTGAGAAAGCGAAAAGCGTTCCTTTCCTAGCTAAACTATTTGATGAATACAAGTATCAAGAATTGCTAGAGATGGAACCACGTTCAGCCAAGGATGAGAAAAAATTACAGGACTTTGTAGCTGGTAAGATCAAGCAAGAAGCTATCCTGACAGCTCTTGCTAAGGGAAGCTCTGACAAGACCTATCCTAACTTTGAGAACTTTGTCCAAGTCATCAAGGACTTGCTGGGAGAGTTTAAGCTTACGTCTGCTAATATCAATGCGCTAGCCTTAGCTATGAGTGAAATGGACAAGACAGCAGAGGTTATCCGAACCAAGAAGAAAGACAAGGCAAATGAGATTGCCGATGGGATTGTCTATGATAAGACCACCAAGGACAGTGAAATCGTTAAGCTGACAGAGGATGTGGAAGACTACTTTGCGCGTGAGGTTTATCCTCATGTACCTGACGCCCACTACTGGTTTGATGAGGAAAAAGGCTATGGAGCAGAGATTCCTTTTACCCGCTATTTCTATCAATACCAAGCACCAGAAAGTGCAGAAAAGCTCTTGGCAGAGTTTTATGACTTGGAAGCAGAATTACAGACTCTCTTGGAGGAACTCAAACATGACTAAGATGAAAGAGAGTGGCATTGACTGGATCGGACAGATACCAGAAGAGTGGGAGATGAATAAATTCAAGTATTTATTTAATACTTCTAAGGGGCTTAGTATTACTAAAGATTGCCTGACTGAAAAGGGAATTCCGGTTATAAATTATGGACAAATTCATTCTAGTTTAACCAAACAAGTGCAATCATTTGACACCAGATTACCTTTTATTAATGATTCCTATTTATCAAATAAAAATGCACAGTTAAACAAGGGAGATTTTATTTTTGCAGATACTTCTGAAGATTTAGAAGGAGCAGGAAATTTTTCTACTCGTTTAGACTCATTGGGTTATTTCTTAGCTGGCTATCATACAATTATAGTTAGGTTAAAAAATAATGAGAATCATGATTTTAGGTATTTTATGCATTTATTTGATTCTATAGCTAATAGAAAACAAATCCAAAATAAAGTTAGTGGGGTTAAAGTTTTTAGTGTAACACAAGGAATATTGAACAATATCTTTGTAGTTATACCGCCAAAAACAGAACAAACTAAAATTGCTGATTTCCTAGACAAGAAAACAGCTCAGTTAGATAAGGTTAAAGCCCTATTGGAAGAGCAAATTCAAAAACTCAAAGACTACCGAGCTAGCTTGATTTATGAAACCGTCACAAAAGGATTGGATAAAAACGTACCTATGAAAGACTCAGGAATCGACTGGATTGGACAGGTGCCTGAAGGGTGGGAAGTGAAAAGGTTGAAAGATTATGTAGATTTTCAAACGGGTACTACTCCACCTCAATCTATAGGTGTAAACCAAGAAAGGGAAGGTGTTCGTTGGTTTAAACCAGGAGATTTTTCAGATGAATCCGTCGATTTAACTAGTGCTGAGAACTATATCACAAGTGAAATCGTTAAACAACAAAAATTATCAGTGTATCCTGAAAAAACAATTTTAGTTGTTGGTATTGCAAGTATTGGTAAAGTTGGTTATTCGGAAAATCATTCGTATTCAAATCAACAAATTACAGCGTTGAAAGTGACGGGACAAACCTTTCCAAAGTATCTAGCTTATTTGATGTTTTCAAGTGGTCAATATATTAGAGAGACAGCACTTTACACGATTGTACCAATTATAAATAACCAGTATCTATCTTCGCTGAAAATTGTACTACCAAATCGTGTTGTTCAGGAAACAATCGTAGAGTATTTAGATAAAAAAATAGAGCAAATAAATAAAATGATTGTCATCAAGAACGATCAAATTAAAAATATTAATAAACAACGACAAACTCTTATTTATGATTATGTAACAGGGAAGAGGAGGGTGTAAATGCTTGTGGAACGTGAATTCAAGTGTCTTTTTTATAAAGCTGTTTCTAAAACAAATGCAGTATCAAAGATTAATGCATTTTTTGCAGGTCTTAATCCAGCAGTATCATTGGTTACGGAATCTATTGGAAATCTATCATATTATTTACGCAATGATATTCGTAAAACAGATACTTATATAGTATTTACTATTGCAAAGGTTAATTTGGAGCAAGATATTCAAATTGATGATATTCAGACTCAAAATAGAGATATTGTGGAAAAAGAAGATACCGAAGGAATAGCTAATGATGCTCAATTTTTGTATGATTTTAAAAATAGCATTTTGCTTCAGAAAAGAGGGAAATCGCAAACTACAATAGAAGAATTAAGAAAATTTATAGCTTTAAAGGTCGGAATTGATTATAAAGAATTTGAATTTGTTATCATAAAGGATAAGGATGCCACTAAAAATCTAGATAAGATGCGACATGTTCATGATGTTGTTTTTTCAATCGCTATTCCAGAAAATTTATCATTATTCTCAGAACAAGTAAAAGATATTAATAGTGGTGTTGAATTTGCTAAGGAAATGTCAGCAAAAAGTATGGAATTGAGAATTAAGGGGACTGATTTAAATAAAAATAGACTGAGACGTGCAATAGACGAATTTTGTTCTTATAAAGATAATCAAAATGTAAAGATAAGAACTATGTCTGTCTATGGTGATTCTGAGATAATAGATTTAGTAAATCATAAGTTGAACTATTATGAAAAATATTACATAGAAGATATTGATAATGATATTATTTACGATAAACTGGAAAAAGCATACAAAGAGAAGGAAGGATATTTAGTTGCTTTCAAAGATTAGAAAATACAAGGGATATTTATTTTTAATAATCTCTTTAATAGTATCTTTCTACGCTTTTCATTCCCAACTTCAATTATGTGTTATCCATAATTATGTTGAATTCGTATCATCTATCCAAAATGTTTTGATTTTTATATCAGGTGTATTAGTTGCTGCATTTGGAATAACATCATTTTTTGCAACAAATCGATTTATAAAAAAATTAAAAAGTCTTAATGTAGATTTATTGATAATAGAAAGACTATTTGATCTATCGTTATTATCCTTTATATTAACAATTTTTCCTTCTTTTTTTCTTGCTCAAGAACCAAGTAGCACTAATGATATTTTACGTGTAACTCTTTCTATATTTATTGGATTATTAACGTTTTTTGTATTATCGCTATGTGATTTAATAAAGGCGTTTAGAAAAATATTGAAAATTACTATAGATTCTGAGAAAGAAAGAAGAAAGATGACGGAAAATGATGATATTTAAGCATAAGGAAGATAAAAATTTTAGTTAGTATTAGAAAGTGAGAAACTATGGCAAATTTGGGCTTGAAGGAGCGCTATGATTTCCAGCAGTGGATTATCAAAGACTTGAAAGAAAAAAATGACTATATTCAGCGGGACGCTACTTGCTACGATCCTAGATTAGCCATGGATGTGGAACTCCTATGGGATTTTCTGATGGAGACTCAGGAAGAGACCATGGACTATCTCCTTAAAAAGCTTAGCAAGGAGACAATCGTCAATCTGATTAATAAAGAAATCGTCAAGGGAGGCTTTTTATTCGCCTTGAAAGAAGGAGTTTTTATTGAAAATAAACAACTTCGTCTTCTTTATCGTAAACCTGCGACTAGTTTTAATGAAAAGGCTGTTCAACAATACCAAGCCAACTGTCTATCTATTATGGAAGAAGTGGTTTACGAGGAGAGCGACCGCATTGACCTAGTTATCTTTATCAATGGATTAGCACTATTTGCTATAGAGCTTAAGTTTAATCCCAGTGGTCAGTCTGTTCAGGATGCCATCAAGCAGCTCAAGGGGCGCAATCCTAAGAATCGTCTTTTCCGTTTTGAACAGGGAGTCTTGGCTTCCTTTGCAGTGGATACCCTAGAAGTCTATATGACGACGCAATTGAAAGGACAAGAAACCTATTTTCTACCTTTTAATGTGGGGAAAGGGGAAGGTATTGAGATGGGAAGTGGCAACCCTCACAACCCTGATGGTGTCGATACAGACTACTTGTGGCTTGATGTCTTGACCAAGGATAGTATTCTCCAGTTAATAGAGAGTTTTATCTTTTTTGAGATGGATAAGCATAAAAAGAAGACCCTGATTTTCCCGAGATACCATCAGCGAAGAGCAGTTAGCCGTCTCCTAGAGGACATGAAAGTCAACCATACTGACAGTAATTATCTGATTCAGCATTCGGCTGGTTCTGGTAAAACCAATACCATAGCATGGTTGGCTCATAGTTTAGTATCGCTCCATGATGAACAAAATCAAAATATTGTGGATACTGTATTAATCGTTACAGACCGTATTGTAGTAGATCGTCAATTGCAAGAAGCGGTCAAGGAAATCTCCCACAAGCATGGTGTAGTTAAGGTAATGGGAGATAAAGAAACCTCCAGTGACTTAGCGGATGCGATTGCAGGAAATACAAAAATCATAGCTACGACTATTCATAAGTTTGCCCAGATCAACCAATCCAACTGGATGTCTGTAGGGAACACTGCGAAAAAGAAATTTGCCATCCTGATTGATGAAGCCCACAGTTCAACGACAGGATCCTATATGAGTTCGGTTAGTCAAGTCTTGACAGAAACAGATACAGAAGATGGAACTATCGATGAGATTCAAGAAGTAAGTGTTGCGGATGCTATCGAGCAGGAGATTGCTCGGACAGGTAAGCAGGACAATGTCTCAATCATTGCCTTTACCGCAACTCCAAAGGCGACAACTTTACAGCTATTTGGTACAACACAAGCAGATGGTTCTAAAGCTCCTTTTGATGTTTATAGTATGAAGCAAGCTATTGAGGAAGGTTTTATTCTAGATGTTTTAGATAACTATACGACTTATAAGACATATTACAAGCTCAATAAAGCAGTCGAAGAAGATCCTGAGCTAAAAACAACTCTTGCCAAGCGTAAGATTGCAAAGTTTGTAGAACTATCTGATGAAAATATCAATCAAAAGGTTGAAATTATCATGAATCACTTTATCAGTCATGATATTATGGCTGAATTGGGTGGTCAAGGTAAGGCTATGATTGTGACTTCGGGTCGTGAGGCAGCAGTTAAGTATCAATTGGCCTTTCAAAAGTACTTCAAAGACCACAGTATTACTAGTATTGGAACCCTGATTGCCTTTTCTGGCAAGGTTGATTATCAAGGTAGTGAATATACTGAGTCGCAAATGAATCAGGTCAAGGAAGATTATTTGAAAGATCATTTTGATACGGAGGACTACCAAATCCTGATTGTGGCAAACAAGTATCAGACAGGGTTTGATCAACCAAAACTGGTTGCTATGTATGTAGATAAAAAGTTGCGAAGTGTTGCTGCGGTGCAAACATTGTCTCGTTTGAATCGTATCTATAGAGGATACAACAAGAAGACCTTCATCCTTGATTTTAAAAATACTTATGACGATATTCGCTCAGCTTTTTCTCCCTACTACCGTGAGACTATTTTAGCAGATACAGTCACACCTAGTGATGTCTTGACCTTGGATCGGAAAATTGATGAGTATGGTATCTTGGACAGTGATGTTGTTCATGAATTTAATCAATTCTTATACCAAGAAAAGAGAAACAGCAGAGAAAAGCAAAAGATGGTTTCTCTGTTAAATCAAGGTTATGATAGAGTTAGACGGTTTGATGAGAAAGAACAACTTTCTATTCGAAAGGTTATTCGAGGTTTTCTTAGAATGTATACTTTCTTGATTCAGGCAACTGCTTATCAAAATGAAGTTCTACACGAACGTTATAATTATCTGCAAAGTCTTGTCAAGATGATTGATGTTCGCATTGGAGGAGATGATTTTACAATTGCAGATAAGATCGTAGTGGACTATATGAAACATAAGCAAACAGGTTCTTTCAGGTCAGTTTCTGAATTGGAATATCATCCAGAGTTAATACTTACCAAGCCAAGTACTGGAGGTGTTACGACTGACCAGGAGAAGCGTTTATCTGAAATCTTAGATGAAATTAACGAACAGTTGGATTTGGATATTGATCCCCAAGTCGGTCTAAGTGGAGCGGTATCCATTCGTGAACTGATGAAAAAGAATCCAAGACTAAAGCAATCTGCCCGTGTCAACTCTAGAGAAGACTTTGGTTTTGCTTTTGAAGAAGAGATTGACAATGCTCTTATAGAAGGATACTCTCAGAGTCAAGATTTATTTGGTGCTCTATTAAATAATGATTCTTTCAAGAAGAGATTAGCAGATATATTTATTGATGATGTGTTCAAAAGTTTGAAGGGATCCGAAGAAGTGTAATTCTAAAATTCACACTAATTTCCTCAAAACATATTCTATTTTAGGTTTGTGAAAATCACTTTTTTATGGTAGAATGTAAAAGAATGTATGTCATTCGGAATAACAATAAAATGAGGTAAAAACATGGAAATCATGTCGATTGCGATTGCTGTTTTTGCCGTCATCATTGGTTTAGTCATTGGATATGTCAGCATCTCAGCTAAGATGAAATCATCTCAGGAAGCTGCAGAGTTGATGCTTTTAAATGCTGAACAAGAAGCAACTAATTTACGTGGACAAGCTGAGCGTGAAGCGGATTTACTTGTTAATGAAGCCAAACGTGAAAGTAAGTCTCTTAAAAAAGAAGCACTATTGGAGGCCAAAGAAGAAGCCAGAAAATACCGTGAAGAAGTGGACGCTGAATTCAAATCAGAACGTCAAGAACTCAAACAAATCGAAAGTCGTTTGACTGAGAGAGCTACTAGCCTCGACCGTAAGGACGACAATTTGACGAGTAAAGAACAAACACTTGAACAAAAAGAACAAAGTATTTCTGATAGAGCGAAAAACCTTGATGCGCGTGAAGAGCAATTAGAGGAAGTCGAAAGACAAAAAGAAGCAGAACTAGAGCGTATTGGTGCCCTGTCTCAGGCAGAAGCACGAGATATTATCTTGGCACAGACAGAGGAAAACTTGACCAAGGAGATTGCCAGCCGTATTCGCGAAGCTGAGCAAGAGGTCAAGGAACGTTCTGACAAAATGGCCAAGGATATCCTGGTTCAAGCCATGCAACGTATCGCTGGTGAATATGTAGCGGAGTCAACAAACTCAACAGTTCATCTGCCAGATGATACTATGAAGGGACGCATTATTGGCCGTGAAGGTCGTAACATTCGTACCTTTGAAAGTTTGACAGGGGTTGATGTGATTATCGACGATACACCAGAAGTGGTGACCTTGTCAGGTTTTGACCCGATTCGTCGCGAGATTGCCCGTATGACTATGGAAATGTTGCTCAAAGATGGTCGTATCCACCCAGCTCGTATCGAAGAGTTGGTTGAGAAAAACCGTCAAGAGATTGACAATAAGATCCGTGAATACGGTGAGGCAGCAGCCTATGAGATTGGTGCGCCGAACCTCCATCCAGACTTGATGAAGATCATGGGACGTTTGCAGTTCCGTACTTCATATGGACAAAATGTCTTGCGCCATTCGATTGAGGTTGCTAAGTTGGCTGGTATCATGGCCAGCGAACTGGGTGAAAATGCGGCTCTTGCTCGTCGTGCTGGATTCCTTCACGATATCGGGAAAGCTATTGACCGCGAGGTTGAGGGTAGCCACGTTGAAATCGGTATGGAATTGGCTCGTAAGTATAAGGAACACCCAGTTGTGGTCAATACGATCGCTAGTCACCACGGTGATGTTGAAGCTGAGAGCGTCATTGCAGTGATCGTCGCTGCGGCAGATGCCTTGAGCGCAGCTCGTCCAGGTGCTCGTAGTGAGTCTCTTGAAAGCTACATCAAGCGTCTCCATGATTTGGAAGAAATTGCGAACGGCTTTGAAGGAGTGCAAACTAGCTTTGCCCTTCAAGCAGGACGTGAAATCCGCATCATGGTCAATCCAGGACAAATCAAGGACGACAAAGTCACAATCTTGGCTCACAAAGTTCGTGAGAAAATTGAAAACAATCTCGATTACCCAGGAAATATCAAGGTAACCGTGATTCGCGAGCTTCGTGCAGTAGATTATGCTAAATAAATAAGAAAGAGCAGTTGAAAAATTACTGCTTTTTTGTTACACTAGATAGAAAGACTGTAAAGGATAATCTGGCTTTTTGCCATTATTCTAGAGAAATGTTATTTCACAGACTGACTAAAAGGAGACACAATGGCAGACCGAGGCTTACTAATCGTTTTTTCTGGTCCTTCAGGGGTTGGCAAAGGAACGGTTAGAAGAGAGATTTTTGAGAGTTCTGAAAACCAATTTCAATACTCTGTATCGATGACGACACGCGCACAACGTCCTGGAGAAGTGGACGGTGTTGACTATTTCTTCCGTACTCGTGAAGAGTTTGAAGAGCTGATTCGTCAAGGACAGATGTTGGAATACGCGGAATATGTCGGCAACTACTATGGAACTCCTCTGACATATGTCAATGAAACCTTGGACAAGGGAATCGATGTTTTCCTTGAAATTGAAGTTCAGGGCGCTCTTCAGGTCAAGAAAAAGGTTCCAGATGCTGTCTTTATCTTCCTGACACCACCAGATTTGGATGAATTGCAAGATCGTTTGGTAGGTCGTGGAACAGATAGTGCAGAAGTGATTGCCCAACGAATTGAAAAAGCCAAGGAAGAAATTGCGCTTATGCGTGAGTATGATTATGCGATTGTTAACGATCAGGTGCCCCTAGCTGCTGAGCGTGTCAAACGTGTGATCGAAGCAGAACACTTCCGTGTGGATCGTGTCATTGGTCACTATCAGGAGATGTTACCAAAATCTCCAACTACCAGATAAAATTTAGAAAATAGGTACAAGCAAATGATGTTAAAACCCTCTATTGATACCTTGCTCGACAAGGTTCCATCAAAATATTCACTCGTAATCTTGGAAGCAAAACGTGCCCACGAATTGGAAGCAGGTGCGCCAGCTACTCAAGGTTTCAAGTCTGAAAAATCAACTCTTCGCGCTCTAGAAGAAATCGAATCAGGAAACGTTACAATTCACCCAGATCCAGAAGGAAAACGTGAAGCAGTGCGTCGCCGTATCGAAGAAGAAAAACGTCGCAAAGAAGAAGAAGAAAAGAAAATCAAAGAGCAAATCGCTAAAGAAAAAGAAGATGGTGAAAAAATTTAAGGTTGGGGGGACTCAATCTTATTTTTTCTATTGCAAGAATGTACTGACGAGGAGGAGGTGAGAAGATGGCCCTAGCTAAGATTATCGTAGATGTGCCCTTGATGCAGACGGACCAGCCCTATAGTTACAGGATTCCTGAGGAATTTGAGGGAATGTTGGAAGTTGGGATGCGGGTTCATGTGCCCTTTGGTAAGGGAAATCGTCTGATTCAAGGGATTGTTCTTGGTTTGGAGTCCCAATCAGATGAAGAAGAGATGGAGCAAGATTTAAAAGATATTGTCGAGGTACTGGATTTTTCACCTGTTCTCACACAAGAACAACTCTGGCTAGCTGAAGAGCTCCGCAAGTCCGTCTTTTCTTATAAAATCTCTATCCTTAAGGCTATGTTACCGGGATTTCTGAACTCCAGCTATGACAAGATTCTCTATCCTCTCGAAGGTCTGAGTCAGGAAGACCGAGATCGTCTGTTTGGTTCAGAAGATTCGCTTGCCTTTTCTTCTCTAGATTTAGGTAAGCAAGCTGAAATGATGCGATTGACTAGAAAAGGCCTGCTTGGTCTGGAATATCAGGCGGTCGATCAAAAGAAGATCAAGACCCAGTCTTGGTATGAGGTAAATCTTGCTCAATTAGAAGGTGTCGAGATTTCTGCGCGCGCCAAGAAAAAGTTGGAACTGAGAGATTACTTGCTGTCTCATCCTGAGAGTGCTTCCTTGGCTAGTTTGCTAGAGTTCTATTCGCGGGAGCAAGTCAACTTCTTTGTGGAACAAGGTGCTGTGACCATAGTCCAAAAGGAAGTGCAACGCTCGGCTGCTTATTTTGAAGGGATTGAAGCAAGTCAGCCTTTGGAGTTGAATCCAGAGCAAAGACAGGCGCGTGATGCGGTTGTCAATGCTATTGGTAGTCATCAGCCCCCCTTCCTCCTTCAAGGGATTACAGGAAGTGGGAAGACTGAGGTTTACTTGCAGATTATCCAAGGGGCCTTGGACAAGGGCAAGACAGCTATTTTGCTGGTGCCTGAGATTTCCCTGACGCCGCAAATGACGGAGCGTTTTATTGCTCGATTTGGTGAGAAAGTGGCCATTCTTCATTCAGGCTTGTCTAATGGTGAAAAGTATGATGAATGGCGCAAGGTGGAACGCGGCGATGCCCAAGTTGTGGTTGGTGCTAGATCCGCTATCTTTGCTCCTCTTAAAAATCTGGGTGTCATGATAATCGATGAGGAGCATGAAGCGACTTATAAGCAGGACAGTAATCCCCGTTATCATGCTAGAGAGGTAGCTATTTTACGGGCTCAGTATAATCAAGCGGCTTTAGTCCTTGGTTCTGCAACACCGAGCTTAGAGAGCCGTGCGCGTGCTGGTAAAGGCGTCTATCAACACTTACGTCTGACGCAACGAGCCAATCCTCTAGCCACAATCCCTGAGGTTCAAGTAATTGACTTTCGAGACTATATCGGACAGAATGAGACGTCAAACTTTACGCCACCTTTGCTAGAAGCTATTCAGGAACGTCTGGCTAAAAAAGAGCAGGTGGTTCTTATGCTCAATCGTCGTGGTTATTCTAGCTTTGTTATGTGTCGGGAGTGTGGGACGGTGGATACTTGTCCTAACTGTGATATTTCTCTGACTCTCCATATGGATACCAAGACCATGAACTGCCATTATTGTGGTTTCTCGAAGGACATTCCTCAGGCCTGTCCTAACTGTAAGAGCCGCAGTATTCGTTACTATGGAACAGGAACTCAGAAAGCTTACGATGAGCTAGCTGAACTCTTTCCAGAGGCACGTATTCTGCGCATGGATGTGGATACAACTCGCAAAAAAGGTAGTCACCAAGCACTTCTTGAGCAGTTTGGCAAGGGTGAAGCGGATATTTTACTAGGTACTCAGATGATTGCCAAGGGATTGGATTTTCCCAATGTGACTTTGGTCGGAGTGCTCAATGCGGATACTGCCTTAAATCTGCCTGATTTCCGTTCTTCTGAGAGAACCTTCCAGCTTTTGACTCAGGTGGCAGGTCGGGCAGGACGTGCTGAAAAAGCAGGTCAGGTCTTGATTCAGTCTTACAATCCTCTGCATTATGCTATTCGATTTGCAAAAGACCAGGACTACGAAGGCTTTTATGCCTATGAAATGGGAATCAGACGACAACTAGGCTATCCACCTTACTATTTTACGATTGGCATTACCCTTTCTCACAAGAAGGAAGAAGAGGTAATCAAACGCGCCTATGAAGTTATGAACATTTTGCGGTCAGGTTTGTCCGAAACCAGTAATATCCTCGGGCCGACGCCCAAACCTATTGCTCGTACCCACAACCTCTATCATTACCAGATTTTGATTAAATACCGTTTAGAAGATGAGCTGGGGCCAACCCTCAACCAGGTCTTGGCCTTGACTCAAGAACGGGAAAATAGTGAGCTCCGTCTCAGCATTGACCATGAGCCACAGCAATTTTTATAAGAAGGAGAAGATATGACAAAATTAATCTTTATGGGGACTCCCGACTTTTCAGCAACAGTTTTAAAAGGACTTTTGACAGATGATCGTTACAAAATTCTAGCTGTTGTGACCCAGCCAGACCGTGCTGTTGGTCGTAAAAAAGTTATCCAAGAAACCCCAGTCAAGCAGGCTGCCAAGGAAGCAGGTCTTCCTATCTACCAACCTGAAAAATTATCTGGAAGTCCAGAGATGGAAGATCTTATGAAGCTAGGAGCAGATGGAATTGTGACTGCTGCTTTTGGCCAGTTTCTCCCAAGTAAACTCCTTGATAGCATGGATTTTGCGGTCAACGTTCACGCGTCACTCCTTCCTAAACACCGTGGTGGTGCTCCGATCCATTATGCCTTGATTCAAGGGGATGAGGAAGCTGGTGTGACCATTATGGAAATGGTTAAGGAAATGGATGCAGGAGATATGATTTCTCGTCGCAGTATTCCGATTACGGATGAGGACAATGTCGGCACCTTGTTTGAGAAATTGGCGCTAGTTGGTCGTGATTTGCTTTTGGATACTTTGCCTGCCTATATTGCTGGTGACATCCAACCTGAACCGCAGGATCCAAGCCAAGTTACCTTCTCTCCAAATATCAAGCCAGAGGAAGAAAAATTGGACTGGAATAAAAGCAATCGTCAACTTTTCAACCAAATCCGTGGGATGAACCCCTGGCCTGTTGCCCATACTTTCCTTAAGGGAGACCGCTTTAAGATTTATGAAGCCCTACCAGTAGAAGGTCAGGGAAATCCAGGTGAAATTCTCTCTATCGGCAAGAAAGAATTGATTGTCGCAACGGCAGAAGGAGCTTTGTCTCTCAAGCAAGTGCAGCCAGCAGGTAAACCTAAGATGGACATTGCTTCCTTCCTCAACGGTGTTGGACGTACATTGACTGTAGGAGAACGATTTGGTGACTAAAGTAGAAACGGCTAGAAGTTTAGCCCTAGCAGTATTAGAGGATGTTTTTATCAATCAAGCATACTCAAATATCGCCTTAAATAAGCATCTCAAAGGAAGTCAGCTCTCTACAGCAGACAAGGGCTTGGTGACCGAGCTGGTCTATGGAACGGTAGCCCGTAAATTGACTCTGGAATGGTACCTATCCCACTTTATCGAAGACAGAGACCAGTTAGATAGCTGGCTCTATGTCCTTCTTCTCATGAGTGCCTACCAACTCCGCTATTTGAACAAGATTCCAGACCATGCTGTGGTCAATGAAGCAGTAGAATTGGCCAAAGTCCGTAAAAAAGGCAGTGAAAAATTAGTCAACGCTGTCCTTCGTCGTATTCTGCGTGAAGGCTGGCCAGATATTGCTAGCATCAAGCGAAAAAACAAGCGTGATTCCATTGCCTATTCTCTCCCGGTTTGGCTAGTTTCCAAACTCAAGGAAGAATACGGTGAAGAGCGAGCACAAGCTATTTTTGAAAGTCTTTTGGTGCGAAACAAGGCTAGCATCCGAGTGACTGATTTAAACCGAAAAGAGGAAATTCAAGCCTTGTTGGAGGCTAGTGATTCACCTTTGTCTGTTTCTGGTCTCGTCAAGGAGCAGGGGCATTTTGCAGGCCATGATTTGTTTGCGAATGGAGCCATTACCATTCAAGACGAATCCAGTCAATTGGTTGCTCCGACGCTTGATTTAAAAGGTGATGAGCAGGTTCTAGATGCCTGTGCGGCTCCGGGTGGAAAAACAGCTCATATAGCCTCTTATCTTACGACAGGTCAGGTTACTGCTCTGGACTTGTACGATCACAAGTTGGACTTAATCCAAGAAAATGCCCAACGTTTAGGAGTTGCAGATCGGGTTCAAACGCAAAAATTGGATGCCAGAAAGGTGCATGAGTTTTTTGGGAAGAATTCATTTGATAAGATTTTGGTGGATGCTCCCTGTTCAGGAATCGGTCTTCTGCGCCGAAAACCAGACATCAAATACAATAAAGAAACGGCAGATTTCGCGTCCTTACAGGAAATTCAGCTAGAAATATTAGGTAGTGTTTGTCAAACAATAGGCAAAGGTGGTATAATAACTTATAGTACCTGTACTATTGTCTCAGAGGAGAACTTTCAAGTCGTACAGGCATTTTTAGAAAGTCATCCTGAATTTGAGCAGGTAACACTAGAACATGAATGTAAGGATATCATGAAAGATGGCTGTCTCCTCATCACACCTGAATTGTATGGAAGTGATGGATTCTTCATCAGTCAATTTCGTAAGATATCGGATTAGGAAGGAACTGACACATGGAAATTTCATTATTAACAGATGTTGGTCAGAAACGAACAAATAACCAAGACTATGTCAACCACTATGTCAATAGAGCTGGGCGTACCATGATTATTTTAGCTGATGGGATGGGAGGTCATCGCGCAGGGAATATCGCTAGTGAAATGGCGGTAACAGACCTAGGTATAGCTTGGGTTGATACCCAAATCGATACAGTCAATGAAGTGCGTGAATGGTTCGCCAATTACCTAGAAATTGAAAATCAAAAGATTCATCAACTTGGACAAGATGATGCCTATAAAGGAATGGGAACAACTCTAGAAGCTGTTGCTATTATTGGCAATCAGGCTATCTATGCCCACATTGGAGATTCTCGTATCGGTTTGATTCGTGGAGAAGAATACCACCAGTTAACGAGCGACCATTCCTTGGTCAATGAATTGCTTAAGGCAGGTCAATTGACACCAGAAGAAGCTGCTAGTCATCCACAGAAAAATATTATTACTCAATCTATCGGTCAAAAAGATGAAGTTCAACCTGATTTTGGAATGATTACCCTTGAGCCAGGTGACTATCTCTTGCTCAATAGTGATGGTTTGACTAACATGATTTCAGGCAGTGAGATTTGTGATATTGTAACCAGTGATATTCCTTTGGCAGATAAAACAGCGACGCTCGTGCGTTTTGCTAACAATGCAGGAGGTTTAGACAACATTACGGTTGCCCTTGTTTCTATGAACGAGGAGGATGCAGAATGATCCAAATCGGCAAGATTTTTGCCGGACGCTATCGGATTGTGAAACAGATTGGCCGAGGAGGCATGGCAGATGTCTATTTGGCCAAGGATTTAATTCTAGACGGAGAAGAAGTGGCAGTGAAGGTCCTGAGGACCAACTACCAGACGGACCCGATAGCTGTAGCTCGTTTTCAGCGTGAAGCGAGAGCTATGGCAGATCTAGACCATCCTCATATCGTTCGGATAACAGATATTGGTGAGGAAGATGGTCAACAGTATCTCGCAATGGAATATGTTGCTGGACTGGACCTTAAACGCTATATCAAGGAACACTATCCTCTTTCTAATGAAGAAGCCGTCCGTATCATGGGACAAATCCTATTGGCTATGCGTTTGGCCCATACCAGAGGAATTGTTCACAGGGACTTGAAACCGCAAAATATCCTCTTGACACCAGATGGGACTGCCAAGGTCACAGACTTTGGGATTGCGGTCGCCTTTGCAGAGACGAGTCTGACCCAGACTAACTCTATGCTGGGGTCGGTTCATTACTTGTCACCTGAGCAGGCGCGTGGTTCGAAGGCGACGGTACAGAGTGATATCTATGCCATGGGGATTATTTTCTATGAGATGTTGACAGGTCATATCCCTTATGACGGGGATAGCGCGGTGACCATCGCCCTTCAGCATTTCCAGAAACCACTGCCGTCAGTTATTGATGAAAATCCATCTGTGCCTCAGGCTTTGGAGAATGTTGTTATCAAGGCAACTGCCAAGAAATTGACAGATCGTTATCAGTCAGTTGCAGAGATGTATGTGGACTTGTCTAGTAGTTTGTCTTACAATCGTCGAAATGAGCCTAAACTGGTATTTAATGATACTACTAAGGCAGACACCAAGACTCTACCAAAGGTATCCCAGAGTACCTTGACCTCGATTCCTAAGGTGCAAACACAAAGTCCGAAGCCACAGACTGCGAAGCCGAGTCAGCAGGCTTCAGAAGACAATTACGCAAGCAAGCCTGTTAAGAAACGGAAATTTAGAGTTCGTTATATGATTTTGTTGGCCAGCATTGTATTGGTGGCAGCTTCTCTTGTTTGGATATTATCCAGAACTCCTGCAACCATTGCCATTCCAGATGTGGCAGGTCAGACAGTTGCGGAGGCCAAGGAAACGCTCAAGAAAGCCAATTTTGAGATTGGCGAGGAGAAATCAGAGGCTAGTGAAAAGGTGGAAGAAGGGCGGATTATCCGTACAGATCCTGAAGCTGGAAAGACTCGAAAAGAAGGTTCGAAAATCAATTTGGTTGTCTCTTCAGGCAAGCAATCCTTCCAATTGAGTAACTATATCGGCCGTAAATCGACAGATGTTATCGCAGAACTCAAGCAGAAGAAGGTTCCTGAAAATCTCATCAAGATTGAGGAAGAAGAATCAAGTGAGAGTGAAGCAGGAACTGTTCTCAGACAGAGTCCAGCTGCCGGAACAACCTATGATTTGAGCAAGGCCTCAACGATTACCTTAACCGTTGCTAAGAAAGTAACCAGCGTTGCCATGCCAAGTTATATAGGATCTAGTCTTGAATTTACTAAAAACAATCTCGTTCAAATTGTCGGTATTAAAGAAGCCAATATTGAAGTTGTAGAAGTGTCGACAGCTCCTGATGGAACTGCTGAGGGTACAGTCGTTGAACAGAGTCCAAAAGCGGGTGAAAAGGTTGATTTGACTAAGACGCGTGTCAAGATTTCAATCTACAAACCAAAAACACCGCCGTCAACGTCATCATCAGCACCATCCCAACGTGGAAACCAAGGTTCTACTACGACACCAAGTCAGGGGAACCAACAAGGAAATCAACGAGGGAATGCACCTGCTACTACTCAATCAAGTAGTGAAGGCAACCACGAAAATTCTCGTGATTAAACAAATCTTTGTCATGATTTTATGGCAAAGATTTTTTTTGACTCCAGATTTGTGATAGAATAGAAGGAGTTGATAAAAGGAGGAAAGCATGGAAGAATCAAGAGAATTAAATGCCGTCATTGATGTGATTATGCTAGCAGGAACCATTCTTCTCAAAAGTGGTTCAGAGATTCATCGTGTAGAAGATACCATGATTCGTATTGCGCATTCGCAGGGGATTGTAGACTGCAATGTTCTTGCCATGCCTGCCGCCATCTTTTTCTCCATTGAAAATACCAATATTTCGCGAATGAAGCGCGTGACCTCCTCTTCTTATAACATCGAAAAAGTCTGCGATGTGAACCAGATTTCCCGTCAGTTGGTTGGGGGGAAGATTGATTTAGAGACAGCCTTCAAGCAATTGACGGCCTTGCAAGCCCAACCTCTTCCTTATACCAAGTTACAGGTAACTCTAGCTGCGACCTTTAGTGCACCGTTCTTTTCGGTCATGTTTAGCGGAAATATCTACGACGCACTTGGGGCAGGAGTGGCTACCTTATTTGGTTTTACCTTTTCCCTCTATGTAGAGAAGTTTATTCGAATTCCCTTTGTGACAGCCTTTGCTGGAGCCTTTGTCTTTGGGATGATAGCCCAGTTTTGGGCTCGCTACACAGGCTTTCCTTCAACGGCAGATTTGATTATAGCTGGTGCAGTTATGCCTTTTGTACCAGGGATTGCCTTGACCAATGCGGTCCGTGATATTATGACCAACCACATAAACTCTGGTATGAGTAAGATGTTTGAATCCCTGCTCATTACCCTCGCTTTAGGGGCAGGAACTTCTGTCGCCTTGGTATTGATGAATTAATATGACACTTACAACTTTTTTATTACAAGCAGTGGCAAGTCTTCTTGCCATTATCACTTTTTTAATCGTACTCAATGTGCAACGCTCTATGCTCTTACCTGGAGGGATTTTGGGCATGGCTGTCTGGCTAATCTATCTCTTGCTCAAGGAACCAACCAATGTCATTGTAGCGACCTTCATTGCGGCCATTATCGGTTCATGTGTCAGCCAAATTTTGAGTATTCTTTATAAGACACCTGCTGTGGTCTTTATCTTAGCCATCTTGGCGCCTCTGGTTCCGGGTTATCTTTCTTATCGGACAACTGCCTTTTTTGTGACGGGGGATTACAGTCACGCCATTGCTAGTGCAACTTTGGTGGTTATGTTGGCTTTGGTGATTTCCATTGGAATGGCTAGCGGAACAGTGATTCTTAGACTTTATTCCTATTTACGAAAACAGCATAAAAGTTAGATTCATAAGGGACTTGATTTGGTGAATCAAGTCTTTTTTCTCTCTTTTACTGCTATTTGTGATAAAATAGTATAGAACGATTTTTTACATGAATGATAAAACAGAGGTAAATATGACAATCGGTATTGATAAGATTGGTTTTGCGACCAGTCAATATGTCTTGAAATTACAAGACTTAGCAGAAGCGAGGGGAATTGACCCTGAAAAATTAAGCAAAGGACTCCTGCTCAAGGAATTGAGTATTGCACCCTTAACTGAGGACATCGTGACCTTGGCGGCTAGTGCAAGTGACTCTATTTTAACTGAGCAAGAAAGACAAGAAATTGATATGGTCATTGTGGCTACCGAGTCAGGAATTGACCAGAGCAAGGCTGCAGCCGTCTTTGTACATGGCTTGCTGGGCATCCAGCCCTTTGCTCGTAGTTTCGAGATTAAAGAAGCCTGCTACGGAGCGACAGCTGCCCTCCATTATGCCAAATTGCATGTGGAAAATTCTCCAGAGTCCAAGGTCTTGGTCATCGCCAGTGATATTGCCAAGTATGGTATTGAAACTCCAGGAGAACCCACACAGGGTGCTGGAAGTGTGGCTATGTTGATTACACAAAATCCACGCATTATGGCCTTTAATAATGACAATGTAGCTCAGACCCGTGACATCATGGATTTCTGGCGTCCAAATTACTCGACAACGCCTTATGTAAATGGTGTTTATTCTACCCAACAATATTTGGATAGTTTGAAAACAACTTGGCTTGAATACCAAAAACGCTACCAGCTTACTTTGGATGATTTTGCGGCTGTTTGCTTCCACTTGCCTTATCCTAAATTAGCGCTAAAAGGCTTGAAAAAAATCGTGGATAAGAACCTGCCTCAAGAGAAAAAAGACCTCTTGCAAAGGCATTTTGACCAGTCTATTCTCTACAGTCAAAAGGTGGGGAATATCTATACAGGTTCACTTTTCCTTGGACTTTTATCTCTCTTGGAAAATACAGATAGCTTGAAGGCTGGGGATAAAATTGCCCTTTATAGTTACGGAAGTGGTGCTGTGGCTGAGTTCTTCAGTGGTGAATTGGTTGAAGGATATGAAGCTTATCTGGATAAAGAGCGTTTGAACAAGCTCAACCAAAGAACTGCCCTGTCTGTTGCGGACTATGAAAAAGTCTTCTTTGAGGAAGTGGACTTGGATGAAACAAACTCTGCCCAGTTTGCTGGCTATGAAAATCAAGATTTTGCCTTGGTTGAAATTGTGGACCACCAACGCCGTTATAGCAAGGTTGAAAAATAATGAAGATAAGTTGGAATGGATTTTCTAAAAAATCATACCAAGAGCGCCTCGAGCTGTTAAAAGCTCAGGCGCTCCTTAGTCCTGAAAAACAAACCAGTCTGGAGCAGGATGAACAGATTAGTGTGACTGTCGCAGACCAGCTGAGTGAGAATGTAGTGGGAACTTTTTCTCTGCCTTATTCGCTGGTTCCAGAGGTTCTTGTCAATGGTCAGGAATACACAGTTCCCTATGTGACGGAAGAGCCGTCAGTGGTTGCTGCGGCCAGCTATGCAAGTAAAATCATCAAGCGTGCAGGCGGTTTTACTGCACAAGTCCATGAGCGTCAGATGATTGGTCAGGTAGCTCTTTATCAAGTTGCTGATCCTGAACAAGCGCAGGAGAAGATCACCAGCAAGAAAGCAGAACTCTTAGAACTTGCTAATCAAGCCTATCCTTCTATCGTTAAACGCGGAGGAGGGGCGCGTGATTTGCATGTAGAGCAGATTAAAGGCGAAACAGACTTCCTCGTTGTTTATCTCCATGTCGATACGCAGGAAGCCATGGGAGCAAATATGCTCAATACCATGCTGGAAGCCTTGAAGCCAGTCGTAGAAGAACTCAGTCAGGGACAGAGTCTCATGGGTATTCTGTCTAACTACGCGACCGATTCTTTGGTTACTGCAAGTTGTCGCATCGCCTTTCGCTATTTGAGCCGTCAAAAGGATCAAGGACGAGAAAATGCAGAGAAAATTGCTTTGGCGAGCCAATTTGCGCAAGCTGATCCTTATCGAGCAGCTACCCACAATAAAGGGATTTTTAATGGTATTGATGCCGTTTTGATTGCAACTGGTAATGACTGGCGTGCTATTGAGGCAGGAGCCCATGCCTTTGCTAGTAGAGAAGGACACTATCAAGGTCTTAGTCAATGGACACTGGACCTTGAAAGAGAAGAATTGGTCGGTGAGGTGACCCTGCCCATGCCTGTAGCGACCAAAGGCGGCTCTATCGGCCTCAACCCTCGTGTAGCCCTCAGTCATGAATTACTAGGAAATCCTTCTGCTAAAGAATTAGCTCAGATTATCGTGTCTATCGGTCTCGCCCAAAACTTTGCGGCCCTCAAAGCCTTGGTGAGTACAGGAATTCAGCAAGGTCACATGAAATTGCAGGCCAAATCCTTGGCTCTCCTAGCAGGTGCTAGTGAATCCGAGGTTGCTCCCCTAGTCGAGCGCCTCATCGCAGATAAAACCTTTAACCTAGAGACAGCCCAGCGCTACCTAGAAAATTTAAGATCATAAAAAACTCAGACGAATTCGGTCTGAGTTTTCTTGTGCTTATACTCAGTGAAAATCAAAGAGCAAAC
>NZ_VMMH01000020.1:1058-53788 GCF_013277115.1 Streptococcus sp. 714 | reverse complement strand
TCAAAGGTCTTTGTCACTCGCTTCTCTCAAGTGACAACTATATTAGTATATCACAGTCGCTTTCGCTTGTCAACACTTTTTTGAAACTTTTTTAAGTTTTTTAAAAACTTTTTTCATCAAGTGTTCCTACCGCAACATACCATAGTCCGTACGGGATTCGAACCCGTGTTACCGCCGTGAAAAGGCGGTGTCTTAACCCCTTGACCAACGGACCTGAGTTGTTATTTTCAACTCTTACTATTATACAGCCTTTTTATTTTTTGTCAACTACTTTTTTAAACTTTTTTAATTTTTTTTGCATGGCTTCTTACAGGCTACGGATATCAAACTCTTTAAACACTATGCTTTTCTCTTTTTTATCAGCTTTACAACAGCCTCAGTTCGTGCGGTATGTGGGAACATATCGACCGACTGGATATAATGTAGATCATAAACTTCTACTAAGCGTACTAAATCACGAGCCAAAGTCGAAACGTTACAAGAGATATAAACCATTTTTTCTGGCACATAGGTAAGAATAGTGTCTAACAACTTATCATCCAGACCTGTACGTGGTGGGTCCACAATCAGTGCATCTGCTCTGTAGCCTTCCTTATACCATCGAGGAATAATCTCTTCTGCTGTCCCTGCTTCGTAATGTGTATTATCAAATCCCATTCTTTTAGCATTTCGCTTAGCATCTTCAATAGCTTCTGGAATAATATCCATACCTCTAAGTGTATTTACTTTCTTTGCAAAGGCAAATCCAATCGTACCAACTCCACAATAAGCATCAATTAAATGATCTTCTTTAGTAACATCCAGGGCTTTTACCGCTTCGCTATAGAGAACTTCTGTCTGCTCTGGATTTAATTGATAGAAAGCGCGAGGAGATAGTGAAAATTCATAATCGAGTACACCTTCTTGAATACTCTCTTCTCCCCAAATAATCTCTGTCTTTTCACCATAAATCTCACTGGTTTTAGCTGTATTTGTATTCACAGCGACTGTCACAATTTCTGGAAAATCTTTAACTAATTCTTTTACAAGTTGGGTTAAGTTAAGCTGACGGTTTGTAACAATAATAATCTGAACCTGTCCGGTCTTCCTTGCTCGTCGGACCATTATAGTTCTAACACCTAGAACTTTTCTCTCATCCGTGATTGGAATCTGGTGATAAGTAAGTAATTCTGCTAGACGATTAGCAATCACTTGGGTTTCCTTATCTTGTACCAAACAGTCTTTCAACTCTACCAAATAATGAGAGTTTTGTGCATATAAGCCCGCTTTGACCTGATTTTTAAATTTTCGAGTCTGAAATTGTAACTTAGCACGGTAGTACTTGGGTTCCTGCATTCCAATAGTTGGACGTATTTCATAGTTTTCATATCCTGCAGGGGCGAATTTTTTCAGTGCTTGGTGAAGTAGGTCTGTCTTGAACTCCAGCTGCTTATCATAATGCAGGTGCATGATTTGACAGCCTCCGCATTCATTGTAAATAGTACAAGCTGGTACAACTCGAAATTTAGACTTCTTGTTGACCTTCAGTAATTTTGCCTCAACAAAGTTACGTTTAATAGAAGTAATCTGACAATAGATATCTTCTCCTTTGAGAGCACCAGGCACAAAGACTAATGTTTTTTGATAAAAGCCAATTCCCTCACCATTAATTCCCATGCGCTTGATTTTTAATGGTATTTTTTGTTTCACTTTCAGATTCATACCCCTATCTTATCACATTTTGAGTTATAATAGAACTATGAAAATCACAAAACTTGAAAAGAAAAAAAGACTCTATCTGATGGAGCTTGATAATGGCGACAAATGCTACATTACTGAAGATACAATTGTTCGTTTTATGTTATCGAGAGATAAGGTGATAAGCGAAGAGGAATTGAAGGAGATTCAGGACTTTACCCAATTTTCTTATGGTAAGAATCTAGCCCTCTACCACCTATCCTTCAAAGCTCGCACTGAAAAAGAGGTCAGAGAATATCTGAAAAAATACGATATTGATGAGAACATAATTTCTCAAGTCATTGCTAATCTTAAAGAAGATAAGTGGATTAATGATAGCCAATACGCTTATGCTATCATCAATGCCAATCAACTTTCAGGAGACAAGGGACCTTATATACTGACTCAGAAATTAGCACAAAAAGGAATTTCAAAATCTACTATAGAAGAGATCTTGAAAGAATTTGATTTTTCGGAAGTTGCTCAACGTGTAGCTAATAAACTATTGAAAAAATATGAGGGAAAACTTCCAGCTCGTGCCTTGCAAGATAAGATTATTCAGAACTTGACTAACAAGGGCTTCTCTTATTCTGATGCTAAAAGTGCCTTTGACGACTTGGATAGTCAAGTTGACCAAGAAACGACTCAGGAACTCATCTTCAAGGAACTTGATAAGCAATATGCTAAGTATACCCGAAAGTATGAAGGATACGAACTTAAACAGCGTTTAACTCAAGTTTTAGCACGAAAGGGCTACGATTTTTCGGATATAGCGAGCGCTCTCAGAGATTATCTTTAATATTTTCATGTAAAATTCACAGATTTTAGGCAATTTTATGGTACAATAGTAAACGATAAACTTATAAATTGTAGAAAGTTGGTTAGTTATGAAGCTTCCAAAAGAAGGCGACTTTATTACAATTCAAAGTTATAAGCATGATGGGAGTCTCCACCGAACTTGGCGGGACACCATGGTACTAAAAACAACAGAAAACGCCATTATTGGTGTCAACGATCATACACTTGTTACCGAAAGTGATGGTCGTCGTTGGGTTACTCGAGAACCAGCTATTGTTTACTTTCACAAGAAATATTGGTTTAATATCATTGCCATGATTCGTGATAATGGGATTTCCTACTATTGCAATATGGCTAGCCCCTACTATCTGGATGAAGAAGCACTGAAGTATATTGATTACGATTTGGATGTTAAAATTTTTACAGATGGGGAAAAACGTCTCTTGGACGTTGAGGAGTATGAGCGCCACAAACGCAAAATGAATTATTCTGATGATTTGGACTATATTTTAAAAGAACATGTCAAAATTCTTGTTGATTGGATTAACAATGGACGTGGTCCTTTCTCAGAAGCCTATGTAAACATTTGGTACAAGCGCTATGTAGAACTAAAGAATCGGTAAAGTTGTCAAACTGGGGTGAGAGCCCTGGTTTTTTATTTTAAAAACCCAGTTTTTCAGCTGGGTTGGTCTCTATATATCTAATTTAGTAACAGTAAATTTGATGTGGGAATAATCTTTTTCAACATCCTTATCCAGTAAGAAAGCCGTGGCGTCCTTCTTAACTTGAACAAGGTCAATATTCTGGGCTTGGGCCGCATAGACGCAGCCACAATAACATTGACGGTAGATGTCATACTCTTCACACATCTCTACTGAACGTTTGTAGCCCTGATTTTTTTTGAAATCGCTGGGAAGATAGTGGGTGGTATAAATCTTTTGCACATCGATTCCGATGCTGTTGATGGTTTGAGAATTCTTATGTGGACTGATAGTCAAGGCTGAGCCAAAGTAGTCAAAGTCCAAGTCCATAGCCACTTGTGCTGTTTTATCCAGACGGTAGTCAAAGCAAACCTTGCAACGATCACCACCTTCAGGCTCTTCTTCCAAACCTCGAACCAGTTTACGATATTCGTTAGGTTCATAAGGAGCTTCTAGGTATTGAACGTTATTGCCAGTTCGCTCATTGAAATCACTGACAAACTTTTTAGTCACATAGGCACGCTTATGGTATTCTGCCTTGGGATGGATATTAGAATTGGCAAAATAGATGGTCACATCTGCATACTTGGTCAAATATTCGAGGGTATAGGTACTGCAAGGGGCACAGCAAACATGCATGAGAATGGTTGGCCGCTGCTCATTTTTCTCCCATACTTGTACCATTTTCTGCATGACACGGTCATAATTAATCTTCTGATTGGGGTTCATCTTGCTCAGAATTTCTTCTACATCGATCATGTTCTTCTCCTTTTTCTAGTCTTATTTTATCATATAAGTGAGGAGAGCTCAAATCTATTTAAAATAGAAAACCATAAAAGGAGGAAATACGCATCCCTCCTTTTGTATTTTTTATAAGTTGCTTTTACATCATGCCGCCCATCATGCTTGGATCCATTGCTGGAGCTGGGGCTGCTGGTTCTGGCTTATTGGCTACGACTGCTTCTGTTGTCAAAATCAAGCTGGCTACAGATGCTGCATTTTGAAGGGCTGAACGGCTCACTTTAACTGGGTCGATGATACCTTGATCAATCATATTAACCCACTCACCAGTTGCTGCATTGAAGCCTGTGCCAAGCTCAGCATTTTTCAAACGATCGATAACGATAGATCCTTCAAATCCTGCATTGTGGGCAATTTGACGAACAGGTTCTTCCAAGGCACGGAGTACAATATTGCGTCCTGTTGCTTCATCTCCTGTCAATTCCAAATCAGCCACGGCTGGGATAACATTTACAAGGGCTGTTCCACCACCTGCAACGATACCTTCTTCAACAGCTGCACGAGTAGCGTTGAGGGCATCTTCAATGCGGAGTTTCATTTCTTTCAACTCAGTTTCAGTTGCAGCTCCGACCTTAATAACCGCTACACCACCTGACAATTTTGCCAAACGTTCTTGCAATTTTTCACGGTCAAATTCAGATGTTGTGGTTTCGATTTGTGACTTGATAACAGCAACACGGTGAGAAATCGCTTCAGGATTTCCAGCACCTTCTACGATAACCGTGCTATCTTTGTCCACGGTTACTCTAGCTGCTTGACCAAGCGCCTCAATTGTCGCATCTTTCAACTCAAGACCTAGATCTTCTGTGATAACTGTTCCGCCTGTCAAGATCGCGATATCTTCAAGCATTGCTTTGCGACGGTCACCAAAGCCAGGTGCCTTGACTGCTACTACGTTGAAGGTTCCACGAATCTTGTTCAATACAAGGGTTGGAAGAGCTTCGCCATCCACATCATCCGCAATAATCAAGAGTGGACGATTGCTTTGGAGAATGCTTTCCAATAGTGGCAAAATTTCTTGGATATTTGAAATCTTCTTATCAGTAATCAAAATGTATGGATTTTCAAGGTCAGCTACCATTTTTTCGCTATCTGTCACCATGTACTGTGAAAGGTAACCGCGGTCAAACTGCATTCCTTCCACAACTTCAAGTTCTGTTTCCATACCACGTGACTCTTCGATAGTGATGACTCCATCTTTTCCAACTTTTTCCATGGCTTCAGAGATGTACTCACCGACTTTTTCAGAACGAGAAGATACAGCAGCAACCTGAGCGATGGCTTCTTTGTTGGCAACAGGAATGGCATTATTTTTCAAGGCTTCTACTGCTGCGGCAACTGCTGTTTCAATTCCACGACGAATGCCGATTGGATTGGCACCTGCTGTGACGTTTTTGATTCCTTCGCGGACAATCGCTTGGGTCAAAACAGTTGCAGTTGTAGTCCCGTCACCTGCGATATCATTGGTTTTTGAAGCTACTTCTGATACCAATTTGGCACCCATATTTTCAAAATGATCTTCCAACTCGATTTCTTTGGCAATGGTCACACCGTCATTGGTAATCAAAGGTGAACCGAATGATTTTTCAAGAACGACATTACGACCTTTTGGTCCCAAGGTTACTTTAACAGTGTCTGCAAGGATATCGACACCACGAACCATAGCTGAACGAGCATCCGATGAAAATTTAATTTCTTTTGACATACTTACTTTCTCCTTCTATTCTTCAATGATTGCCAAGATGTTAGCTTCGCCAACAATGATGTACTTTTCATCGCCATCTTTGACATCAAGACCTGCGTGGGCTTCAACTAAGACACGGTCGCCAGGCTTGACACTTGGAGCCACCAAATCACCGTTTAAGGTACGAACCCCTTGTCCAGTAGCTACAACTTGAGCTGTTTTTGTTTTTTCTTGGGCTGAACCTGCAAGGACAAATCCTCCAACAGTTTGTTCTTTTTCTTCGATTTTCAAGACCACACGGTCTCCTAATGGTTTCAACATCTGATTTCCTCCATAATGAGATAGATATTATTAGCACTCTTTGCACTTGAGTGCTAATTCATAGTTCTATTGTATCACTTGGTCAGAAATAGTCAAGAAAAAAGTCTGACTTTCTCAAGATAAAAAGCCTGAGACCAACTCAGACTTTTCAATGCTTAAAATGGCAATTCTTCCTCTTCCAAGACTAGATCTGCCAAATCCTGTCCTGCGTTATTTTCTCGCATGGCACGTTGGGCTCGGCTTTCCAAGAGTTGGAATCCTGTCACAAGTACCTCGGTCACATAGTTCATCTGGCCATTTTTCTCGAAGCGACGGGTACGCAATTCTCCATCCACGGAAATAAGACTGCCTTTGGTTGCGTAGCTTGCCAATGTTTCTGCTAGTCTTCCCCATAAAACCATATTAACAAAATCCGCTTCGCGTTCACCATTTTGGTCTTTGTAACGACGATTCACAGCAATGGTTGCTCGCGCAACTGACTTGTCATTGTTGGTTTTGTGCAATTCTGGTGTAGACGTTAAACGTCCAATCATAATAACTTTATTATACATATTTTCTTCCTCCTACTTATCTATTCGTAGGAAATCAAAAAAAGTTACAGAAATTTGTAACTTTTCGAGAAAATTTTTTATTTTTTATGAACCATGAAACCTGTCGCCTGTTGATTGGCCATAATGGTCATATCTGTAATCTGCACACGACGAGGCTGACTGGTCACATAGACCACTGTATCTGCAATATCCTGAGCTTGCAAGGCCTCAATTCCCTGATAGATCGCCTCAGCTCGCTCTTTGTCACCATGAAAACGTACTGTAGAGAAATCTGTTTCGACAATTCCAGGCTGAATGGTCGTCACCTTGATATCCGTTGCAATGGTATCAATTCGCAGTCCATCTGAAAAGGTCTTAACCGCTGCCTTGGTGGCTGAGTAAACAGCAGCACCCGCATAAGCATAGATTCCTGCAGTTGACCCCATATTGATAATATGACCTTGATTGGCTTTTACCATTGCTGGCAAGAAACAGCGAGTAACCGCCATCAAACCTTTGACATTGGTATCCAACATGGTCAGCAGATCCAACTCTTCATAGTCCTGATAGGGAGCCAATCCTAGAGCCAGTCCGGCGTTATTGACCAAGATATCAATCTGACCTATCGTTTCTAGAATATCAGAGCAGACAGTCTTTACCATGGCCATATCCGTCACATCCAGTGGAAAGGTCCAAACTGTTTGATTTGGAAAGGCTTCTGCAAACTCCGACTTGAGGGCTTCTAGTCTGTCTGTCCGTCGTCCGGTTAGAACGACATTCTCACCTTTCTCCAGATAAGCACGCGCAATCGCTTCTCCGATTCCTGAGGTCGCTCCTGTAATCACAACATTTTTTGCCATCTTATTTCCTTCTAGCTGGTCTATCAGATACTGACAAGTTCCTAGGCAGTCCAGTGTTTAGCTGGATCGAATGGTGTTCCGACAACTTGGTCTTCTGATAATTCAATCACACCACGTTTTTGCGGAGCATTTGGCAGATGTAATTCACGAGGACTGCACATCATACCAAAACTCTTTTCACCACGAAGTTCTCCTGGGAAAATGAGATTTCCTTTTGGCATCATAGCTCCAGGAAGAGCTACAATGGTTTTCAGACCGACACGCGCATTAGGAGCCCCTGCAACGATTTGTACTGTCTTGTCACTTGCGACTGCAACCTGGCAGATGTTGAGGTGGTCACTATCTGGATGGGCTACCATCTCGACAATCTCACCGACAACAAACTTAGGCTCTTTGTCATTGATAATTTCTTCTGCAAAACCTTCCGTTTGTAATTCTTGGTTCAAACGAGCGACTTGCTCATCTGTCAAAAAGACTTGACCTCGCTCTGCAATTTCAAATAAACTTGAAACTTCAAAAATATTCCAAGCCACTGTTTCCCCATTTTCTTTGAGGAAAACACGGGCTACTCTTCCTTTGCGCTCCACATCCAGTTTGGCATCTCCACTATTTTTCACGATGACCATAAGGACATCACCGACATGTTCTTTGTTATATGTAAAAATCATTGTTTCCTTTTTCTCCTATTTCAGTCCTGCTAAAAAGTCGTTAATTTGTTGCTTGCTTTTACGGTCGCGATTAACAAAACGACCGATTTCCTTGTCTTTTTCTAGAACAACAAGACTAGGAATCCCATAAACATCCCAGAGTTTAGCCAAATCCATGTACTGGTCTCGGTCCACTCGAATAAAGGTGAACTCTGGATTGGTCTCCTCAATTTCTGGCAAGGCAGGATAGATATAACGACAATCGCCACACCAGTCCGCCACAAAAAGAAAGACTTTCTTCCCATCTTTTTCTACTAAAGATGCTAATTCTTCTAAACTTGTTGGTTGTATCATAAGACTTCCTCCTCATAGACCAGATCTTCATTTTCATAGACAAAAGTATAATGATGGCCATCCTCAAAAATGACGCCACCAACCAAGCTCTCCAGACTGCTTTCATAAACTTGAACATAGAGGGTCGCAATTTCCCCCATGTCTGAAAAATGGTCTCGCACAATCGCTGTCAACTCTTCCTGAGTCTTCATGAGCTTACGGTCATCTGCAACTTTTTTAGTAACAAGGGCAAGGCTCCCAATTCCAAGCAGGGCCAGACCTGCTATCCACATTTTTTTAGCTTTCATACCATTCATTTTAACACAAAAAAGGCTTTAGGACAAATGAGGAAGCAGCAGAAAAGCAAGTAAAAAGCCTCTTCCTTTAAGGAAAAGGACTTCTTATACTCCATGAAACTCAAAGAGCAAACTAGGGAGCTAGCCGCAAGTTGCTCAAAGCACTGCTTNNGTCAGCTCAAAACACTGTTCTGAGGTTGTGGATGAAGCTGACGTGGTTTGAAGAGATTTTCGAAGAGTATTATTCTTATTGCCAGGCACCTGAGTTGCCAACGTAGTAGCCATCTGGTGTGTAGGTATTGCGAAGCATCTTACCTGATGAAGCTAGATAATACCATTTGCCATTATCTTTGACCCAATCATTCGCAAGCATGGCACCAGAAGAACTTACATAATACCATTCTCCCTTGTCATAAACCCAAGTACTTGCTTTCATGGATCCTGAAGTTGATAAATAGTACCACTTGTCTTGGTCATATAGCCAGTCACTAGCAATCATAGCCCCTGATGATTTAAAGGCATACCAGTTGCCACCTTGATAGAGCCAAGTTTGATTGAACATGACTCCTTTATCGTTCATAAAGTACCAAGTTCCCTTATCCTTAACCCAAGCATTCTTCACTAATTGACCTTGTTTTTGATAGTACCAGTTTTGGTTTGATTTTAGCCAGCTTTCTGCTTTCACAATCGGAGAAAGTTCTTTGAAAGATCCTCCATCATATTTATGACTGATAGACTTTAGTTTTTCAAGTTTCAACTCACCATTGTCATAGTCTGCCCAAGCAAAGACTTTTTGACCATTGACAGTCTCTGGTAAGGTAGCAGTGTAAGTCTTGGTTTGATAATCCCATTTAGCATCGAGGTAAGTGTATTGATCATTTGATTCTTCAATACGGTAGTAGCCTCTCTTTCCACCTTCATGATGTACATCGTCAACCACTTTCGTTGACCAGGTCTTCACTTCGTTTCCGCTCTTGGCTTCTACCTTGATATCTCCTCTATAGCCATATGGAACATAGAAATTCAGATAACGCCCCTCTACACCCATCATAGACTTGTCCTTTTCTTGACCTAGGAAATTGACTGTCTGATCTTGACCATTGAGACTAACCGTCCACTCAATTTTCTCATTTTTTGGCAAATCCAATACTTTAATATCCACTTCATGGCCATTATTAAATCGGAGAATCTTGCCATCTTGATACTGAACTCCACATTTAACAACCCATTCTTCTTTTAGCTCGAATGCCTGACCTGAACGAGGAAAAGCCAGTAAAGCTAGGCCTGCTAGAGACAAACCAAATAGTGTGATTTTTTTCATTGTAAATCCTCCTTAACTTTTGTTATGTTAATTATATCACTATGTTTTTATTTTGCAAATCATATCCTAAATATGCTAATAAAAAACCCCTGAGATTCTTCTCAAAGGTTCTGATTTTACTAATTACTGTTCTCAACAGCTGCAGTGACAAAGGCAGTGTAGAGTTCTTCTGGGCGGTTTGGACGGCTTGAAAGTTCAGGATGATACTGACAAGCTACAAAGAATTTATTTTCAGGAATTTCCACAATTTCGACCAAACGATTGTCTGGAGAAACTCCTGAAAAGACAAAGCCTGCTTCCTCAAACTGCTCACGGAAGGCGTTGTTAAACTCATAGCGGTGACGGTGACGGCGTTGCACCACTTCTTGATTGTGATAAGCAGCTGCTGCCTTAGAGCCACGTTTCAACTTGGATGGATAAAGTCCCAAGCGAAGGGTTCCCCCCATATCCTCAACATCAATCTGATCACGCATGATATCAATGATAGGGTATTTTGTTTCTGGTGCAAGTTCAGCAGAATTGGCACCTTCAAGACCCAAAACGTGACGAGCAAACTCGATACAAGTCAACTGCATTCCCAAGCAGACTCCCAACATTGGAACATCATTTTCACGTGCATAACGGATGGCTTGGATTTTCCCTTCCGTACCACGTTGGCCAAAACCACCTGGTACGATGATTCCGTCCGCATCAGACAAAAGCTCTGCCACATTCTCTATTGTCACATCATTGGCATTGATCCAATTGATTTTAACTTCTGCGTCATTGGCATAACCAGAGTGTTTCAAGGCTTCAACCACAGAGATGTAGGCATCTTGCAACTCAACATACTTACCAACAAGGGAAATCTTAACTTGTTTCTTGAGGTTCATGACCTTGTCCACCATAGCTGACCACTCTGTCATATCCGCTACTGGTGCGTCTAATTTCAAATGGTCACAGACAATTTGGTCCATACCTTGAGCCTGCAAGTTCAATGGAATTTGGTAAAGGTGTTCAACATCCAACGATTCGATAACAGCTTCTGGTGCTACATCACAGAACTGGGCCAGTTTGTTTTTAATTCCTTGACCAGCTGGCTCTTCTGTACGAATAACCAACATATTTGGCTGGATTCCCAATCCACGCAATTCTTTGACAGAGTGTTGAGTTGGTTTGGTTTTCATTTCACCAGCAGCCTTGAGGTAAGGAAGCAAGGTTGTATGGATGTACATAACATTATCCGCCCCCACATCTGCCTTCATCTGACGAAGGGCCTCTAAGAATGGCAAGGACTCGATATCTCCTACTGTTCCACCAACCTCTGTAATAATGACATCAGAGTCTGTCGTTGCAGCGGCACGCTTGATTTTCTCTTTCAAAGCATCTGTGATATGAGGAATAACCTGAACAGTTGCCCCAAGGTATTCACCACGGCGTTCCTTACGAAGCACTTCACTGTAAATTTTACCAGTTGTCACGTTGGAATATTTGTTGAGATTGATATCGATGAAACGTTCATAGTGACCCAAGTCCAAATCTGTCTCAGCTCCGTCATCTGTCACAAAAACTTCCCCGTGCTGGTAAGGACTCATAGTTCCTGGATCGATATTGATATAAGGGTCAAACTTTTGAATGGTTACCTTGAGACCACGATTTTTCAAGAGACGGCCTAGACTCGCTGCCACAATCCCTTTCCCAATAGACGACACCACACCACCAGTTACAAAAATATATTTCGTTGACATAGATTCCTCTTTCTAAAATGCTCAAGGTCTTGCTAACTACGAGGGGACATAGGAAACAAGACCCTACTAATAAGAATAATCTGGAATGACTGCACCAGATTCACAACTAAAATACAAGAAGATAACTTCTTGAAAAAACAAAAATAGCTCCCTAAGAACTAGGGAGCCCCGACCTCTAAAAGAGGTGCCCGAACAATATGATACCTAAAAATAGGATAATTGTCAATAGCTAACTTTTATTCCTCGATGTTTTCAGCATCTTCGTCTGAAAACTCATCGTCTTCTTCGTTGAGATCCACGTCTTCACCCAAGTCATCTGGGGCGATTTCGTTGATTTCTGCATCGTAAGCTTCCACTTCATTTTTCTCATCATCTGGATTTTCATCATCGTATGAAAGTGCTGGATCTGCTTCGTATGCATCTTCGTCTTCTGGATCATCTGCATTGTAGTCAATAGCATCTGAATCGCCATCCATGAAGGCATTGACACGTTTTTTCTTAGCTTTTGGTGCTACTTCATCGTCGTCATTTTCCTCAAGAGCGATGATTTCTTCGTCGATTTCGTCCACACCATACCATGAACGAAGGCCCCATTTGTTGTCTCCAAGGGAGATGAAGCTACCGTCGAAGTTCAACTCTGTGTAGAACAAAGGCAAAGCTTCGCGGATATCGCTGTTTGATGTTCCAAGGTAGTTTTGAATTTCGTTTACAAGATCGCTAAAATGCATCTCATGATCGCGACCACGAAGTTCCAAGATAGCACGCGCTACCTCAATCATAGATAGTTCACTTTTTTCTTGCCCAGCAAATACTTCTAATTCCAAAGCGTTTCTCCTCATTTATACTACTATCGCCAGAGCGAACAGACTCTGACCTCATTTTATCATTTACTCTTTATTTTACGATAATTTTGCGGAATAGTCAAAGGTTAAAATAGATTTATCTATGATTTATTAAGTAAAAATCAATTGATTTTAACACATGGTAAATTTAAGGCATATGCAATAAAAATAGCGGTATTTAGTTAAAAGCTAACGGGATTCATTTTAATTAGTGTTTTTTAAAATACGATTTCTCTCCTCGTCTATAATACTAATTGCTTCATCAATTTCATTCTGAGAAAATTCTGGTGATAGGATATTACTATCAATAGCTTTGTACATTATGTTAGACTTAGTTTCCAGTTTCTTATAAATCTGTTGGTCAATATAACCTGGATCACCACTATCATCTGGTTCACATTTGGTTTGTAGATAATAATATCGTGTGTATTGGTTATCTTCTAATCCTAATCTATGAATCCTATCTCTAGATTGAAGCATAAAAGTTAGATTAAAATTGTATTCAAAATATAAAGCATCATGAACCTCTTTATGCAAAGATACTGATTCACCTAGAGTTTGAGGATTAGAAATCATAACCATGGTATTACCAAATCGAAAATCATCAATGAGATTCTGTCTATCAGAAACCTCCGTACCACCATACACTAAATTAGCTTTCACTCCAATTTGATCTAACCTATTTTGTATTTTTTTCATGGTATCAACAAATATTGCCCAGACTATGACTTTTTTCCCCTCAGATATGAGCTTTTGAATTTTTTCAATACCCTTCTCAAATTTAGGAGAAATCATACTAGAAAAGTCAAACTCATCATATCCTTTGGCTTCTTTGATTACTGAGTCAGAAGTATTCTGTAGTCGATTATTAAATATTTCTTCCGATATTTCAACGGTGTCATCTTGATCATTATCGTCTGCAAACCACATATCTTTATATTCAATCTTTTTGTTAAGTAATTCAGGATTTGTGGATGCTTGTATCAAACGAATCAATCTAGCTAAACTCGATGATTCGTTATAGTATATAGACTGTGCTAATTGTTTCTGCTCTTCGCTAGGTTCCACAATCAAAAATTTATCTGGATCTGGTTTGGGTACTCCTAAATCGTTTTTGTTTAAACGCCAGAAGAACGGAATTAAAGCTTTATTAATTTCTTCAATTTTCCTAACACTAGGATTTTTTAATTCATCTAAACTCCATCTAAAAAATGAATTGTACTCATTTGCATAAAGCAAATGAAGAAAATTATAGATATCTTGATAAGAATTAGGTATTGGTGTTCCAGTTAAAACAAACTTAAATCTTGAATCCTTAACTAGTTCTAAAGCAGCTTGAGCACGAACTCCGAAAGGATTTTTTATTCTATGAACTTCATCAAAGACAATCATTGTCTTAATTGACAGCAATTCCTGCAGCTTGTCTTTGTAATTCTTCAACGATTCATAATTTACTAATACAAGATTTGATGTTTTCCAGTTCAAAGATAAATCGAAATCAAAATTTTTGGAACTTTGACAATCAATTACTGCTAACTGTTTCTTATTTCCAAAAACTTGTTTAAATTCTTCTTTCCAACTGTTGAAAGCATTAATAGGACAAATAACCAATAAATTATCTACGTGCTCACTTTCAACTTTTGAGGAATTCAAAAATGCAAAAACAGCCAAAATCATAGCAGTTTTACCAGAACCTGGCACAGAAAAGTTCGCAGCTCTAGCCATCCTGTATTCGTAGAAGGCTGCCTCAAGTTGTAATTTCTTAAACGGTCGTACAACCTCAGAACTAACGACAGAAACAAACTCTTCAAACTTTTCTTGCTCCCCATGAATTGTATATTGTTCAGGTGATTTTAAATAAATTCCTAACTTACTATATTGTTCAATAGAGTATTGCTTTAACTTTAGGTAATCTTGTACTTCCTCTGATACTTCAACTATAATATTTTTTCTATCACATCTCTTCCTTGTTTCATTAATAATGTAGTTTATATCCATATAAGAAAATTCTGATTTAATAGTTGAGTTATCATCTTCAAAATATCTATTGGACAAATCTGATCCAGGCTTTAGCTTTCTATCTGAGCTTGTGATTTGTATAGAAGAGTTATCTTGACGTACAATTATATTTCCACTTTTTAAATAAAAATAGATATTATTATCTGACTGATTTTCTTTAACTTTATTTATTGTGGAATATTGCTGGTATTTTTTTATTTCATCATAAACAATTTTTGTAGCATCAATGGTCAGAATATCTTTCTCTTCATTGTTCCACAATCGGTCAAATCTATTTTTGTTAGCTATTATTCGTGTTTGAACATTCGTACTTGAATCCCAAGAAACATCTACAGAAATGCTTTCATAATTGTATTCTAATCCGTTTCTAGTTTCGTTAACAGATCCGTTAAAAAAGACAGTTTCATCATCTGAATCAATAAGTCCAAACTTATCGTGAAAAATTCCTCGTCCTCTTGGAATAACCGCAAATTTCACCTCTGCATGATTGCTTGCAATCATGAATGCTAAATTACCTAACGATTCTTTCGTTTGATCATTTAGAATAGTTTGTCTTAACTGAGCAGGTAAATCTATTAAACTATTTTTAAGAGTATATCCTTCTTGGATTTTTTTAAAATCCTCTTCAGAGATATCTGTAGAAATTATAAATTGAGCCAAACCATTATTTCCACATAATTTATCCAAGCCCTTCGAATATAACCCCAGTCCTTCACTAGAAAAATAGGCTGCAACTCTTCTATAAATAGTAGCTTCAGATAGTACAGGTTCATAGAATTCTTTAACTAAATTTTCACTTTGATATGTTGGTTGTATTAGGTTTTTAAGTTTTAGAGAAAATACCATTTCTTTTCCCCTTTTCTCTATTTGGATAATTTAAATGCTAAATCTCTAATTTCTTGAAGAATTTCTTTTGCCTCAAAAAATTCTTTTTCATACAGTTCTTTTAAATCTTCAGAAGATAAATCTTCTAATGTATCTCTAATTTCCTGCAATTTTACCAGAGCTTGTCTTCTATCAGCTGTAGCTTCTCCTTTATTTGATAATCTATTAGTTGTTTGTAATAAACTATTTGCCGATTCTAAAGCAGCTGGATGAGCTTCTATATTTTTTCTTAAATCTTCCACTCTTTCTACAGGATGGTTTTCAAAACAGTCTATAATTTCATCAACATGAGAATCAGTAGCCTCAATATAATGTTTATTAATATCAGGATTGTTTAAAATATTTTTTTTGATATTCCGCATTTTACGAGTAATATCACTATCACCTGCATCCGATTTAGCAATCTGGACAGCAAGTGTAGTTAACACATTTTGTGTAACCGTCTCTTTATTCTCTTTTAACTTATTAATTGTCCCTTCAATCTCCTCAATAGGACCATCTAATTTTAGCTCTCTTGCTAAATAAAACTTATCAATAGGATTTTGACTTGGAGCAATAATGGCTAGGAATTTAATGATTAATTCAGCAAGCCTTATGTCCCTATTAATCCCTTTGGTGTTACCAGCACCACTAGCTTTTTTATATTCTTCAGGAGTCATTAGTTTTTGGACTTTAATCGTGTTGTATACATCAAAAATACGATCAATTGGGTCATAACTTACTCTTTCTTCACGACCAAGCTGTAAATCTAATTCTAACTCTTTAATTTTCTTTTCATCAAGTTTATTTTTGATATCAAATGAAAGTATAACAGCTTCGAAATATTGTTTGATATTTGTATCTCTTTGAATCCTACGAAGGGCTGTAAATCTACGATTTCCATCAATAACTCTTCCATCGGAAAGAATTACACCAGGTTCTTGTTGTCCTTTTTCAAAAATAGAAATTTGAGTGTCCTTTAAAGCTTGCTTTTTAGAATCAAAAATGAATTTTTCAAATATTTCATTATATTTTGACTCTCCAATTTCTGGTGTTAATTTTCCATGATTTGATATGTAATGATGGTAAACTGTATTAATACGACCATTTTGATCATTATAGTATAAATATTCTAATGGGAATTTATATACTGGGTAGTCTTTTGTTTCACCCCCAATAGTCAAACGTTTTGTTAAAGTTGTTTTTTCAATAGATTTTTCTTCAATAAGTTTATTTAAATCTTGACTCATTTTGAATCTCCTTTTATTTATTTTCCATAAATTATAATAGGGACTAGGTAAATAGACATTAACTGGCTCAATGGAATCTTTTCCTTAAGTTGTGTGAACTCTGTTCCAGAAACATCAACTTCAATATCGTTGTAATCTATATAGTTGTATATTAATTCGCCAATATAATTGATAATATAATACGGATGTGAAACATCATCCAGAAAGAAACCATACTTCTTGTTTTCTATATTTAATTGTTTTATCGAATATTTCCTAAGAATTTCGTTATTTCTCAATTCCTCTATTAAATCAGGTTTTAATTTACGAAGAAGTTTTTTAGCTTCCATTTGATTAGAACGGGAGATAATTATACTTTTGAACCCTTTACCAGTACCAGCATGCGCAATAACACCCCAATTCCCAACTTTTCCATTAACCTTATTAGTTAAGTCAACAGTCATATTTCCTGATTTAATAGGAAATTGTCTAAACAGTGCTTTTTCACTTCGCTTGGGAGGATTATTAAAATCTTTAATCTTTTTATTATCCAAATATTTAAATTGACTTAGATCTTTATCAATAATCTTAGCAGGCAATAGTGGTGAGTTTATTAGTTCTAAAATTTTAACAGCTAAAGCAAAAGATAATTGAACGCAAACAGCATTTCCGATTTGTCTCCACTTTGTAGACTCGTCACCGAAGAATTGATAATCTAAAGGATATCCCATAATACAAGCTGCTTCTCTGATAGTTGGCAATCTATACTCGCCATCACCTTTTCTTTTACAATTTGATTTATATAGAATAGCCTCTCTAGTACTAGCTGACTGTGTAGCCATAATTGTCCGGCTTGGCTTATGCATATTTTCCGGAAATGACATCTTACCCATATAAGGATGTCTTTGCTTCAAATCCCGAGCTTTTTGCCACTGTACTTGATAGACGCCTGTATCATAAAAATGGTCTTTAAAATCATTAATATTTACCTTTTCGAGGGGATAATTAGGATCTACTATAAAATCGCAAGATGAATGAGCTAAAGGGTCGGGAAAGTTTTTAAATAATTTATTTAGAGTTACTTTTTCTTGTTTCAATTTATCAGGGAAAGGGAAATTTCCTGTTTTTGTTATTTCTCCACTAACAAAACGTCTCCTTGATTGAGCAGCTCCATAATCGTCCGCGTGTAAAATACCACCATTATATTTTGATTTTATTGCAATAGATTTGGGGTTTAAGTCTTGAGACAGAGCCCATTCTGCTAAATCTAAGTCTTCAAATGTGTATTCTTCTTGGACATAGTTTTGTGAATTTGGGACATTCTCCATTAACCATGCTTTTAACTTAGAATTCTTTTGAAATTTCTTTACGGCAATTACTTTATAAAAAGTTTTAATCAGATTAATACCTGAATCTTTATTAGCATTTCCTCCTTGATTAGAAAGAGAAAACAACTGACATGGTGGACTACCAATGATGATATCTGTATCAGGCAACTTATTTATTTCTTCTATATTCTCAAAATCAAGTACACTTTTTACATTATCATTTAGTCCGTGATTAAAATTATGTGTGGTAATTGCAGGTTGCCAGTTATCAATTCCCATTATTACATCGTAACCTGCTCTTCGAAAACCTTCTGAAAAACCACCTGCCCCACAAAAAAAGTCTATTACAGTTAAACGGTTTATTTTCTTCATTCTTTAATTCTTCCTATAATTTAAAATCCTTTATTTTTATATTCATTATACCAAAAAAACACGGTTCATCACCGTGTTTCTGTGTTTATTTAACCAACTTCTTCATCTCATCAATACGTGCTACGGTCGCGTCGTATTTGGCTTGGTAGTCGGCTTGTTTGTCGCGTTCTTTTTGGACGACTTCTGGTTTGGCGTTGGCTACGAAGCGTTCGTTAGAGAGCTTCTTGCCGACCATGTCCAGTTCTTTTTGCCATTTAGCCAGTTCCTTGTCGAGACGAGCTAGTTCTTCTTCGACATTGAGGAGATCAGCCAGTGGCAAGTAGATTTCTGCTCCTGTGATAACGCTTGACATAGCGAGTTCAGGTGCAGGGATGGTTGATGCGATTTCCAAGTGTTCTGGATTTGTGAAGCGTTTGATGTAGTTGACATTGCTGTTAAAGAAGGCTTCTAAGTCACTATCGCTTGTCTTAACAAGGATGGTGATAGGCTTGCTTGGTGCTACGTTTACTTCCGCACGCGCATTACGAACGGCACGGATCAAGTCTTTGAGGCTTTCTACACCAGTGTGGGCAGCAAGGTCTTCAAAGGCTGGATTAACAGTTGGGTATTCCGCTGTAACGATAGAGCCTTCAGAGATTTGTCCAAAGATTTCCTCTGTCACGAATGGCATGATTGGGTGAAGGAGACGAAGGATCTTGTCCAGAGTGTAAAGGAGAACAGAACGTGTGATGACTTTCTCTTCTTCGTTGTCGCTATAAAGGACTTCCTTGGTCAACTCAACGTACCAGTCCGCAAACTCATCCCAGATGAAGTTGTAGAGGATGTGTCCAGCGACACCAAACTCAAACTTATCAAAGTTGGCAGTTGCTTTTCCGATGGTTTCATTGAGGTTGTGGAGAATCCAGCGGTCTGTAACGTTTCCGGCTTCCTTGTTGGCAACTTTTTCGACATTGGCAGTTGCCTGCTCAAGGGTCAAACCTTCATTGTTCATGAGGATGTAGCGAGAGATGTTCCAGATCTTGTTAATGAAGTTCCATGAGGCATCCATTTTCTCGTAAGAGAAGCGCACGTCTTGCCCTGGAGCAGAACCGTTTGAAAGGAACCAACGGAGAGCATCGGCACCATATTTCTCAATAACATCCATTGGGTCAATCCCGTTACCGAGTGACTTAGACATCTTGCGCCCTTGCTCGTCACGGATAAGACCGTGGATAAGGACGTTTTGGAATGGCTGACGGCCAGTGAATTCCAAGGATTGGAAGATCATACGAGACACCCAGAAGAAGATGATGTCGTAACCTGTTACCAAGGTTGACGTTGGGAAGTAACGTTTGAAGTCTGCTGAGTCGACATCTGGCCAGCCCATAGTTGAGAATGGCCAAAGGGCAGAACTGAACCAAGTATCCAAGACGTCTTCGTCCTGAGTCCATCCGTCACCTTCTGGAGCTTCTTCATCGACATACATTTCACCCTCAGCATTATACCAAGCAGGGATTTGGTGACCCCACCAGAGCTGACGAGAGATAACCCAGTCGTGGACATTTTCCATCCATTGAAGGAAGGTATCGTTGAAACGAGGTGGATAGAATTCAACTTTGTCCTCTGTGTCTTGGTTGGCAATAGCATTTTTAGCCAATTGGTCCATCTTGACGAACCATTGCGTAGACAAACGTGGTTCAACCACAACACCTGTACGCTCTGAGTGACCAACACTGTGGACACGTTTTTCGATTTTAACGAGGACACCAATTTCTTCCAACTTAGCAACGACTGCCTTACGAGCTTCAAAACGATCCATTCCTGCAAATTCGAAGGCCAAGTCATTCATAGTTCCGTCATCGTTCATAACATTGACTTGTGGTAAGTTATGACGTTGACCAACTAAGAAGTCGTTGGGATCGTGAGCAGGTGTGATTTTTACGACACCAGTACCAAACTCAGGATCTGCGTGCTCATCTCCAACGATTGGAATCAATTTATTAGCGATTGGAAGGATGACATTTTTACCAATCAAGTCCTTGTAGCGTGGGTCTTCTGGATTGACCGCTACCGCAACGTCCCCAAACATGGTCTCAGGACGAGTAGTCGCAACTTCAAGGGCGCGTGAACCGTCTTCTAACATGTAGTTCATGTGGTAGAAGGCACCTTCGACGTCCTTGTGGATAACCTCAATATCAGACAAGGCTGTGCGAGCTGCTGGGTCCCAGTTGATGATAAACTCACCACGGTAGATCCACCCTTTCTTGTATAGGTCCACAAAGACCTTGCGAACAGCTTTTGACAAACCTTCATCAAGCGTGAAACGCTCGCGAGAGTAGTCTACAGAGAGCCCCATCTTGCCCCATTGTTCCTTGATGGTAGTAGCATATTCGTCTTTCCATTCCCAGACTTTTTCCAAGAATTTTTCACGACCAAGGTCATAGCGGGAAATGCCTTCACCACGCAAGCGCTCCTCAACCTTAGCCTGAGTCGCAATCCCCGCGTGGTCCATACCTGGAAGCCAGAGCGTATCAAAACCTTGCATGCGTTTTTGACGGATGATAATATCCTGAAGAGTCGTATCCCAAGCGTGACCAAGGTGAAGTTTCCCAGTCACGTTTGGTGGTGGAATCACGATTGAATAAGGCTTAGCCTTTTGATCGCCTGAAGGCTTGAAGACATCGGCTTCAAGCCATTTTTGGTAACGACCAGCCTCAACCTCGGCTGGATTGTATTTAGGTGAAAGTTCTTTAGACATGTGTTTGTCCTTTCTCTATTGTTTTCATTTTATCTTGAATCTGCTTAGCAACCTCTTTTGCAGACAGATCCGTATTATTTATTTTAAGGTAGTGGTGCAACTCATTCGGTTGATGTTGGGAATTTAATTGAAGTGTTTCAGCAGTCTCTAAAATTTCTCTTTCAGATACCTTAATATGTCGTTTTAAGGGTTTGTGCTTTAATCGATTCTCCGTTTGATTTCGACGTAAGCGCTCTTCAAGGCTTGTTTCCAATTCAACAAAAAGAATCTCTTGATGATAGTCATTCAACAAATCTTGAATTTGCTTCAAATACATCAGCTGGTACTGATTTGAAAAATCAATCACGTCTGTTAAAATCACATATCGCTGATTTCTAGCACTAGCTCCAAGGAAAGAAAAGGTAATTCCACGAACAAATTCCCACATCTCCTCTGTGTAGTCCTGATAGATTTCTAGTGCAAAATCAATGGCTTGATGGTTATAAAAGAGGGTAGAAGCCGTCAGTCGAGACAGTTCTTGACCAATCGTCATTTTCCCAGAAGCTGGAGCCCCAATGATGAAAAGATGCATCAAATTACCTCCCACTCACTCCTCAGCAAGCCATATATCAGACTGCCACAGCGGTTTCCTTGAGCATCTTTGCGGTCTCTTATGCGAGCTTCGAGGGTAAAGCCAAGCTTTTCCGCGACTCGTTGACTTTGAAGGTTATATCCAAAGCAAGTTAGTTCAATCTTGTGAAGACCAAGTTCTTTAAAAGCTAGATCAATCAAGGCACGCGCAGCTTCTGGCACATAACCACGGCCCCAATAGTCCGGGTGCAAGGTATAGCCGATTTCAAGAATATCATCTTCATGGCGATGATTGAAGTCAACAGAACCAATGACCTTATCGGTCCCTTTAACCACTATGCCGTAACCAGCTGGGAGATTGTCCTTTTCATTTCGCTCAGGAAGAATATGCTCTAGATAGTAAACCTCATCTTCCAAGGTCTTGACGGGTAGAAAGCCTGCTGGGTAAGAGACTTCCGGACGACTAGCATAGTCAAAGATATCCTCAGCATCCGCCACTGTGCGGACTCGTAAAACGAGACGTTCTGTTTCGATTTTATCTGGCAACTCAGCTCTTGTCATCGTTCTTCCTCGCTTTCTTGATGAAGCTCCCCATAGGGTCTACTCGGTCATCTAAATAGCGATAAACGCGCTGGCGGCCATCCCCCATAAAGTAAATCGGCGCAAAACGGTCATTTTTAAAATTCCCCTTGTCATCCAAAAGTTCTGGATTAGCTAGTCGTTCGATAATCTTGGCAAAGATATGACAGATTCCATCTTCCTCGATAATCCGATCTACCTGACAATCCAATACGACTGGACAGCCCTTTAAAATCGGTGCCTGAGTCTGTTCAGAAATCTCGTAATCTAGCCCCAGATATTTCAATTTCTCTCGATGACTGATAAAACCAGCCTGCTCCATCTCAAGCATGAGATTTTCATCAGGAATATTCACAGTAAACTTCTGGTAATGCTTGATTTGCTCAGCCGCATTTTCCTCAGCTCCAACACCGATGACTAGCCAATCTCCCAAGCTATAGGAGGAGCTACAGGTCGTAATATTGTGCCAAAAGTTCTGGTCCTGATACCCCAAAATGAAAATAGGAAAACCATAGTAGAGTTTACTTGTTCTAAAAGATTGCTTCATAACAACCTCCTTTGACTAAGACGCAAAAGAAAAGCCCTGCCATCTACATGACAGGGACGAATGTATTTATCCGCGGTACCACCCAATTTCGGGCAGTTGCCCGCAACTCTCGTCTTTAAAACAAAAAGACACTTTTATTTCAATTTTTCATCCATTAGCAACTAGTTTTGACACATTTGTGGATTTCTCAGCACCGCCACTTTCTGTAAAATGTGGGATTCAAAACACCTCTAATGGCTCTATTGTAGCAAGATTTTTTCGGAAATGCAAGGCACAAGAAAGATTACTTGAACTTGATGCCATTTTCTTTCAATTTCTTGATGGTAGCTGGACCGATTCCTTTCAAGGCAAGGAGTTCTTTTTCAGTCCAGTTTTTAAAATCTGAAGCAGACTTAATTCCTTCATCATAGAAAGTTTTGGCACGGTCAAGTGGAAGTCCACCTAGGTTAGCTGCAAAATCTTCTACAGAATTAGCTACTTTTTGAGCTTGCTCTTTGGTAGCCTCTACTGCTTGTTCAACTTTTTTAGAAACAGCCTTACCAGCTTCACTTGCTGACTGCTCTGCACGTTTTACGACTTTCTTTGTCTCTTCTACAACCTTAGTCACAGTACTTGAAAAGGCACCTGCGCGACGGAGGCTATTTCGTAATTGTTTTTTACGATTGAGTTTCTTTGACATGATAAAATCCTTTCAATAAAAAACCCCTGCTCTGACAAGGATTTAATATAAATATTCTATCAAGATTTTAGTAAAAAATCAAGAATCTATCTCGTTTAATAATTTCTCTCACCAAACAAGCCTTCTGGTAGATCATGGAATCCCTTACCTGCCTTGAAATTTTCAAATTTTCCAAGCAAGAACTGATAAGCATCCAAGCGGCTTTCGTAGCGAATCATAGCATCTTTGGCACGCTCGTCTTGGTCCTCTTCGTAGACTTTTTGACTTTCCTTGTGCGCCATGTCGTTAATCATAATCTGGGTATTGACCCAGGCTTCAAATTCCTTCATAAATTCTTGTTCGTAACTCATTTTTTCTCCTTATTCTAATCCACGGAAATAATCCGTGTCAATCTCTCGGTAGGACTGGATATCCTGAACATACTCCAACACACCCTGAAACTCTCCGTTCTCATCGTGTACTGCGGCATAGGTGATATGAACAAACTTACCTCGCGACTCAGACTTGAACCACATCTCATACTTGTCCTTGGTCCCCTCACGAAGTCCCTTCATAATAGTCTTGACCTTGTCCAAATACTTAGGCGGATGGCAAAGTTCGACATTACGCCCAACTTGGGAAGGTGTCCGTTTGAAAATCATCTCATCAGCTGGCGCATTGTCATTGTAATACTGGAAAATGTCGTCTTTATTGACAAAGGTGATCTCCATAGGGAGGTGATTGAGGATGAGATTAGCCTGCTCGACCGAGAGATAGCCATTGCCAAAGGCCTGTTGACTATGGCGATCCAGCACTGCTTCCTTTTCCTTAGGGGTAAAGGTAATGGTGAACTGGCCTTCTGGCGTATCGATAACTTGCTGAACTTGCCCCTCTGCCGTTTCTAGCTGAATAGGCTCCTCTGTGCTCTTTTCCTCAACAAAACTCTGTCTTTCTGGCACCCATTTTTCAGACGGACGGATGATGGCATAGCCATAAGCATCACTCTCCTCCGCAATCTGAAGCCAGTCATCCTGAGTGAAGGACTCAAGGAGAATCATGAGAAGGATAGACTCTTCCTTGAAAATCATACTTTCAAACTCTGTCGCAAAAGCTTCGAAAGTTTCCTTTACACTGCTAATCGGCACTTCTGGTAATGACTTAGCTGTCGCTAGAGCTATCTGAAAGAGTTCTCTGATCTGGTCATCCACTCCCCACATAACTTTCGGAGGCGAATCGTGCCCATAGCGCTCCATGATAGGAAAGAAGAGTTCTTCCTTGCGCTGGTAATGGATATCAAATTGACCGACAAGGCCCATTTGACGGACCAAACCCTTGCGCATCTCTGCCAGCATTTCCTCGTCTTCCATCGACTCATAAGTATCTAACAATCTCCGAATGCGAATCAAGGCAGCGCGGAGTGCCAGATTTTCATCCTTGAAGACGCGAACTGGGTGACCTGGGTGCTCAGTATCTGCAACTTCGACACCCTTAACAGCATTTTTAAAAAGATTAGCATGGACATCACAGAGCTCCATGACATCTTCAAAGGTGACACCTGAGTCTGAGTTCATCAGCTCGTGTTCCATAAGGGAAATCTCTATGGCTGAGACACCCGCAAAGGTCGCATCAAAACGCTCCTGAACCGACTCAGGAGAGGCACCATTATGCAATTCTAACAAAATATCCCGCAGGACATGAATCCGTTCATCTGCCATTAGTCTAATCCAATCACTTCGTAGCCATTTGCTTCCAGTGTGCGGACAATCTTGTCCATAGGAGTTCCTTCAAGCTTAGAACCCTGCTTAAGCGATACTTTGCGACCGACTGTGTTGCGCATCAAGGGATTGGCTAGAGGTTTAAAACCGAGCTCCACTAGGATTTCCAAGACTTCTGGATGCTTATCCACCACTTCTGCAACAGGAATTGACACATCGATGATATTGTCCATGACGACCTCCACTGAATGTTCTAAAATGATTTTACTGCTTATATTATACCATATGGAGAGAGATTAAAAAACTAGCAGAAGAGTTCCTGCTAGTTCACTGCGACTTGGATTACCATCTAAATAAGTTTAAAGAGCCAATCCAATAGCTTAAATAATAGCTTGTAAAACAGCAATTGGACTGCAAAAGAGATGATCATCCAAAAGAATTTCACAATTCCAATAATCGGTTTGATAAAAATAATGGCAAGAATTGCCCAGAAAAATTTCATTCTCTCTCCTCTGGCTTGATGAGCCACTGAGCCGTATCCACTAACTTGTCTGCAATAAAAAGTTTCCCCAGACCGATAACGGCATGGTCATCTTTCTTTATCGTTTTCATTACTTTTACACCTTGCATGGTCAAAAAGTAATTCCCATAAGTTTTAGCCAAAGCTTTGATAGGCCCCATATTCTCTTTCCTCTTTTAGCTACACTTTAAAATATTAACGATACCAGTCTTGCTGGCCATTTCTGTGAAATTTACTCTTTCTAATTCCTATACTATCATACAAGCTAAATTTAATAAAGCTTTTTAATAATGTTTAATTCTAGAAAGATTCCCAGCATGCTTTGTAGTCATTTCCTCCACAAAAAAGAGGGTTACCCCTCTTCTTTAGTTCTTATCCAGATTGCGTAGCATCTCGTCAATCTTATTCCCATATTCGATGGATTCGTCTTTGACGAAGGTCAAATCTGGGATTTTGTACAATTTCAAATTGCGACCAAGTTCACGTTTGATAGTACCAGTTGCTTTCTCAAGCCCGATTTGAGCTTTCTGGTTATCTGAAGCAAGGTTACTCAAAATGGTGTAGTAAACCTTAGCAACAGACAAGTCACCTAGCATCTGAACATCTGTGATGGTCACGCCTTGGACACGCGGATCACGGACTTTCTTTTGCAAAATCTCATTGACTTCACGCTTGATTTCCATGCCCACACGATCCGTACGGAAATGATTTGCCATGATATTCCTTTCTCTACTTTGAACCAAAAGCTAGGCCAGCAGACCTAGCTATTTTTAAATTTATTGATTTTCATTTCAAATTGGAACGAAGTTCAATTTGAAATCATCTGCTTCTTTCGCCGTGGTGAAAGTGATGGAACTGATTTATCAGTCCCATCACAGGGGATTTTTGAGACCCTAGGCTCAAAAATAAGCAATGAAACCATCGGTTTGCTTGCGTCCCTCACCACCTAAGAAAGGAGCAAAAATCTTATCTCTTGATTTCTTCCATGACATACGCCTCAATCACATCATCAGTCTTGATATCATTGTAGCCGTCAATCATCAATCCACCTTCACGACCATTTGTAACTTCTTTGACGTCGTCTTTGTAGTGTTTCAAGCTTGCGAGTTCGCCATCATAGATAACAACACCGTCACGGATAACACGAACTTTAGAGTCACGGGTAACCTTACCGTTGATAACCATGAATCCACCGATAGTTCCCACTTTAGACACCTTGAAGGTTTCACGAATAACTGCTTCACCGATAACTTTTTCTTCGAATTCTGGATCAAGCATCCCTTTCATAGCTTCTTCCATCTCTTCGATAACCTTATAGATAATGCTGTGGAGACGGATTTCTACATCGTCAGCTTCTGCTTGTTGACGAGCTTGTGGTGTAGGGCGTACGTTGAAACCAACGATGAAAGCATTTGAAGCTTCGGCAAGGGTTACGTCAGATTCGTTGATGGCACCGACTGCTGAGTGGACGATGGTCACTTTGACACCTTCCACATCGATTTTTTGAAGTGAGGCAGAAAGGGCTTCAACAGAACCTTGTACGTCGGCCTTGATGATAACGTTAACTGACTTAAGTTCACCAGCTTTAAGCGTATCAAAGAGGTTTTCAAGGCTGACACGTTGAGTAGCTTGGCGTTGTTTCATGAGGGCACGTTTGGCACGCTCTTCACCGGCTGCACGCGCAGATTTTTCATCTTCGTAAACGGCAAAGTGGTCACCCGCCATTGGTGCTTCGTTCAAACCTGTGATAGAAACTGGTGTTGATGGTCCAGCAACCTTCACACGACGACCAAGGTCATTAGTCATAGCACGGACACGACCAAAGGTATTTCCGACAACGATTGGGTCTTGGACATTCAAGGTACCTTGTTGAACAAGAAGGGTTGCGACCGCACCTTTTCCTTTATCCAAGCGTGCTTCGATAACTGTACCAATAGCACGAACTGTTGGGTCTGCCTTGAGTTCTTGGATTTCAGCCACAAGAAGGACTGTTTCCAACAATTCTTCAATGTTTTGATTGAATTTAGCCGAGATTTCAACAAATTCAGAATCTCCACCCCAAGCCGTTGACATAACTCCATGCTCTGCCAATTCACCGATAACACGTTCTGGGTTGGCACCTGGTTTATCAATCTTGTTGATGGCTACGATAATTGGAACGTTGGCCGCTTTTGAGTGGTTGATGGCTTCGATAGTTTGAGGCATAACCCCGTCGTCAGCCGCTACAACCAAGATGGTAATATCGGTAACAGAAGCACCACGCGCACGCATCGATGTAAAGGCCGCGTGTCCTGGTGTATCAAGGAAAGTAATCTTCTTACCATTTTCCACGATTTGGTAGGCACCGATATGCTGAGTGATACCTCCTGCTTCACCTGTCGCAACACGAGAGTTACGAAGAGTATCCAAGAGGGTTGTTTTACCGTGGTCAACGTGTCCCATGATAGTTACAACTGGTGGACGCTCAACCAATTCATCTTCATTGAGATAACCATCTTCGACAAAGAAACGTTCGATGTCGGCATTATCCACTTCAACCTTTTGTTTGGCTTCGATACCATAATCCACCATGAGGAGTTCGATTGTTTCCCCATCCAAGGATTGGTTTTGTGTGGCCATGACACCCATCATGAAAAGTTTCTTAACGATTTCAGCTGGTTCACGTTTGATACGTTTTGCGATTTCCGCAACAGTCATACCATCTGTATATTCAAATTCTGTTGGCAATTCATGGAATTTACGTTCTGTAACAGGTTTTGGAGCCTGATTACGGTTGTTCTTGCTATTGCCTTTTTTGTTCTTCTTGTTGTTATTCCAGTTACTATTCTTTTGATTTCTCACTTGATTTTGACTACTTCGATTCTTTTGTTGTTTTCTAGGACCATCTTCTTCGTGATCATAATCGTCACGATTTTTGTCTGGTCGAGCTTGTTTTTTACGACGTGTATCCACTGCAGGTTCTTTTTTCTCAGGGACGACTTCAACCACTGCTTGAACTTGCTGTGCTTGTTGCGCTTGTTCAGCTAACTTAGCAGCTTCTTCAAAGATTTCCTCTGGTTCCTTGCGTTTGTTAGCTTGAGCCAAGGCTTCTTTAGCCGCTTGATACTGCTTGAAACGTTCCTCGCTTGAACGAGCGTACTCTGCATTTTGCTCTGCTTTTAGGGCTGCTGCACGGGCTTTAAAGTCAATACGTGGAGCCGCTTGATTTGGACGTTTGTCCTCTTGTTGACGGCGCTCATTTCCACGATTTTGCTGACCTTGCTGTTTCTTAGCTTGATCATTAAAGCGACGATTGTCACGGTTGCCTTGACCTTGTTTTCCACCATTACGGCCATCGTTTTTCTGACGGTTGCCGTTTTGTTGTTGGTCACGGTTATTGCCCTTGTTTTGCTTACGTCGTTCTGCCTGCTCTTTAGCACGGGCTTCACGCTCAGCCTTGAAATTACGGCTTTGTGGTTTCGTTGCTGCTTTTTCTGTTTTAGGAGCAACTGGCTCAGCCGCTTTTGCATCTTCCTTGGCTACAGCTGGTTTAGCTACCTCAGATTTTTCGGCTTTCTTTTCTGCACCTGCTTTTGGTACTTCCGGTTTTGCTTCTGCTTTCGGAGCAGCTGCAGACTTAAAGCTGGCAGCGATTTTTGCAGCGACAGCTTCTTCCACACTCGATGAGTGGCTTTTTACATCCAAGCCCAACTCTTTTGCACGCGCTACAACTTCTTTACTTTCTTTTCCAAGTTCTTTTGCGATTTCGTACAATCTTTTCTTAGACAAATCATGTCCTCCTCTTCTATTCCATAAGAGACCTCATTTTCTTTGTAAATCCAGCATCTGTCACAGCCAAAACCTTTCTTGATTTCCCGACTGCTATGCTTAATTCCAGTGTTGAAAACACGGTTACAATTTCTACTTGATAATAATGACTTTTATCTTGAATCTTCTTGGTCAGATTGGGGCCAGCATCATGGGCTAGAAAGACCAACTTGGCCTTGTCGTCTTGAATGGCCTTGACCACCAATTCTTCACCCGAAATGATTCGGCCTGCTCGCTGAGCGAGTCCCAAGAGATTGCTTATCTTTTGCTTATTCAAGTCCTAACTCTCTTCTTTTCACTTTGTGATCCACATAAGCGATCAACTCGTCATAAAAGCTTTCTTCCACTTCCATGCTAAAGCTGCGGTTAAAGACCTTCTTCTTTTTCGCCTCTAGGGCTTCTGCATTGTCTAGCTTGATGTAAGCGCCGCGACCATTAGCCTTGCCTGTCGGATCGATAAAGACTTGTCCTTCCTTATTCTTGACAATGCGGAGCAAATCACGCTTATCAATCACTTCATTGGATACAACAGACTTGCGCAAAGGGATTTTTCTCGTTTTCATCTTTCCCTCCTCTAGCAGCTTTTATTCTTCTACAGTATCGTTTTCTGCTTCCAAATCTACTGAAGCAGCTTCTTCCATGGCTTCAAATTCACTAGCAGACTTGATATCGATACGGTAACCAGTCAAGTGAGCTGCCAAACGAACGTTTTGCCCACGACGACCGATGGCAAGAGAAAGCTTGTTATCTGGTACAACCACCAAGGCACGTTTGCTGTCGTTTTCGTCAAAGATAACTTGGTCAACTTCAGCAGGAGCGATGGCATTGTAGATAAATTCAGCTGGATCTGCTACCCACTCGATAACGTCGATATTTTCTTCGATTGGTACCATGCGATCATTCTTAGCATCGTAGCGAGCTGGGTGGAATTTGCTCGTAATCTTCTTGATATTAGCACCACCACGTCCAACGATTGTACCGATAGCATCCACGTTTGGATTGTGGCTACGAACGGCAACCTTGGTACGGTCACCAGCTTCACGAGCCACACTCATGATTTCAACCGTTCCGTCATAAACTTCTGGAATCTCTTGCTCCATCAAGCGTTTAATCATTTCTGGGTGGCTACGGCTAACAAAGACATTCACACCACGAGGGTTATCTTCAACTTTGTAGACATAGACCTCGATACGATCATGGGAAGCAAAAACTTCTCCAGGAATTTGGTCTTGTTTTGACAATTGGGCTTCAATGCTGCCAAGGTTGACATAGATGAAACGGTTATCAAAGCGTTCTACCGTACCAGACATGATTTCTTGTTCATGCTCTTTGTAAGTATTGTAGGTGATGGCACGTGTTTGCTTGCGCATTTTTTCCATGATGGTTTGTTTGGCAGATTGGGCTGCTACACGACCAAACTCAGCAGGTGCTTCTTCAAACTTAATTTTGTCACCAAGCTCATAGGCTGAATTAATGGCAAGAGCATCTTTCAAGCTGATTTCCAAACGGCTATCAAATACTTCATCAACAACTTCACGGACAGTATAAACTGTAAAGTCACCTGTTTTTTCGTTGAAGTCAATAGCTACGCTGTCTGATTGACCATAGCGTCTGCGATAAGCGGAACGAAGCGACTCTACTACTGCGTCGATGATATCTTCTTTTTTGATTCCCTTGTCTTCTTCCAAAATTCGGAAGGCCTCTAGCATTTCTTTACTCATGTTTTCTTCACTTTTGAATCCTCAAAAGCTATCCTTTCTTTTTCTATAATTTAACTGCTAAACGTGCTTTTGATACTAAACTGTATGGAATTTGGACGGTTTTCTTACGTGTCTTGTCCATATATTCCATGGTCAACTCGTCCTCTTCAAAGGCTACCAAGGTTCCTTCAAAGACCTTTTGCTTATCGATGGCTTGGTAGAGCCCGACATGGATGTATTTCCCAACCGCTCCAGCAACTGCATCCTTGGTTTTCAAAGGACGTTCCAAACCTGGACTGGTGATTTCTAGGAAATATTGTTCTGGGAAGGGATCTGGCTTGATGGTATCTAGGACAGGACTGATAATTTCTGTCAAGTCTGCCGTGTCGTTCAAGGTAATTCCTTCAGGTTTATCTACAAAAATACTGAGAATCATGTCACTGCCAATCTTTCCATACTCGATATCCACGAGTTCGAACGGTGCTTGGATGACAGGTTCTACAACTTCTCTGACTAATTCTACGATTGTTGCGATTGCGTCCACCTCCTCATAAGCAAGAGGCGAAGATATTTCCCCGCCTCACTTTCTCATATTCTTACTCTTAGTATAGCACGTTTGCCAACTTATGTAAAGCAAAAGCACTTATACAGCCTGATTTCAGGCTATTTCTTAAAATTCTGCCTCAACTCGGTAGATAACTTGACCCTTGTTTGAGAATTTTTGCTCATATTCTGTCATGACATTGCCTTCAAAATCACTGGCATGTAAATCAAGCCAGACACCATTGAGCTTCATGCCATACTGAGAAAAGCTCACTAAACTGTACTCAAACAAGCCACGGTTATCCGTCTTGAAATGAATTTCTCCATTTTCAGGCAAGATACGCTTGAAGGTATCCAAGAAGGTCTTGTAAGTCAAACGACGCTTTTCATGGCGTTTTTTAGGCCAAGGATCTGAAAAATTCAGATACAAGCGATCAATCTCACCGTCTTCAAAGTAGTCAGTCAAGTCAGAACCATCTACCCACAAGAGCTTAATGTTAGGCACTCCAACTTCAAGCACCTTGTCCAAAGCGTAGCTCAAAACAGACTTTTGAATATCAATCCCAATATAGTTGATGTCCGGGTTTTGCTTGGCCATACCTGAAACAAAAGCACCCTTTCCACTTCCAACTTCCACATGAATGGGATTGTCGTTGCCAAACAGGTCCCGCCATTTCCCCTTGGCTTCTAAGGGATTGAGGACCACATACTGGGGATTTGCCTCTAGTAATTCTGTTGCCCCTTTACGATTTCTAACTCTCATCTTCTCTTTCCATACTTGTCTCGGAAGTGACGCAAGCCATGGATCTCCCGATTGACATTTTCTAAATCTTGGTTCATATAATACTTGGAAATCTGGCTCAAATAAGACAATTGACCGTACCAATACAATTTATTTAATACCGTTTGATTGTACTTGTAACCGTAGTAGGTCAACCATTCCTTCCACTGATGTTCTGGAATATAATGGCAGAGCATGTGAGCCACATCAAACATGCGGTCGGTCAAGCGAACCGAATCCCAATCTACCAAATAAATCAAGCCACTGTCTGTCTCAATCCAATTACTATGTCGTACATCTCCATGGACAATGGTCGCATAGTCCTCTCTAAATCCTGGAATAGTCTGACGTAAATCAGCCATCACTTCACTGATAAAATGATTTTTACGCAAAGCATCTGGAGCCGTTTCTTGCCAAGACTGTAGTAAGTCTACAGGTGTTTCCATGGCATATCCCAAACGACTCAACTGTGTCATCAACGGACGTGAGCGATGAAGACGGGTTAAAATATTGACGATTTGTTTACGATTCATATCATAGGGGGTCAATATCTTGCCTGTCAACCATTCTTGAGCACACATATCACGCCCATCTGCCAAACGGCGACTCCATAATAATTGTGGAGCAATTTGTTCTCTAGCTAGACCAGGTAGGATTGGAGAGGTGTTCATTTTTACAAAGATACGCTTCCCATCAGGATAGCTACCCATATAAGCCTTGCCACTTTTCCCAGGTATGGGAGTCAGTGTTAGCTCATTATCACCCAAATCCATTTCTTTCCTCCGTATAAAGTTTCCTTACTATTCTACTAGTTTTTAGCCTATTCGTCAACCGCTCCACACCCGATTCTCAAAGAAAAGCCTCTGGATTGGCTTAGGTATCATTATAGAAAGAAAAGGCAAGCACTATCTTCTGCTTACCTTTCATGATTTTTATAAATAATATAAGAGTGGCCAAGCATTGTAAAACATGTGAACTAGAGTAGAAACCCATAGGTTTTGGCTCTTTTTATAAGCAAAGCCCAGTAACAAGCCCCCAAGTAGATAAAAAATAAATGAAGGGACATTAGAAGGTCCATGCATGAAAGAAAAGAGAGAGGAAGTTAGCACAAGCCCTAACCAAGAATTGTCAAAAACGGCACCTTGAAGAAGGCCTCTGAAAATGAGTTCCTCCTGGATGGGTCCAAAAACTGAGGAAGTCAAAATCAAAGACAGAGAAATTCCTCTGCTGACTTCCGACAAGTGTTGAACTCCTGCGCCAGAAGAAACAGCAAAGAAATGAATATAAACCAGTGTCTCAAGTACACTTAGAAGAAAGATTACAACGAAAAGCAAAAGTTCTTTCTTGCTTAACATCCCAAAAGAAATCATTTCAAACTTTCTAGCATAAGCAACACTCAGCGAGGTTACTAGAAAACTTACAATAATCAATGCAAGCTCATTTTGAAAAAAATCCCCGTGGTTAATCGTATAAGGAACTGTAATGACGATTAGTAATACTAAAAATCCAAAACAAAAGGCATGAAATTTATCAAAGAACTCCATAAAATTATCCTCCTCACCAAACAGACTTCCTACAAGTCATCCTTTAGCTCTAGTCTTTCCAAAACAAACCATTTGAGTAACCAAAATCCGACCACATAGCCACCCCCTAAGAAGATAGCCATTAAAGATAGCACAGGATTTAGGAAATAAAAGACCACCACAGATACAAAGGTTAGCACAAAAACATTAAATGCAATGGTGTCAGAAGCCAAGACTAGAATATAAGGTGTCAACCAGTCTAAGGTTTTTGAATCTAGGAAAAATAAGTGTTTATACATGATGACCTCCTCTATGGCTGAAAAGCAAGCCTTTTATTTTTTACCCCAAGACCCTATGTAGAAAAGTGAGCAAAAATGGTAAGTTTGCGATAATATTATTAACAATATGAATCGCGTAAGAAGGATAGATACTCTTCGTATAACGTGTCAGACAGGCAAATAGAAAACCTACTGTCGTATAAACAAAAATATCTGCGAGACTTGGCAAGCTAGAAAAGTGAGGCAAGGAAAATAGGAGTGAAGGAAAGAGAAGATCCAGCCCCCATCTCGAATGCTTAAAGAAGGCATGTTGAAGCAGTCCCCTACATACCAATTCTTCCATCAGAGGTCCTAGTACTATTAAAGTTAAGTAAACACCAAACTCCGCAAAATTGGTCTCACTATAGGCAATAAACAAATTCCAACCTTCATTGGTCCCCTGAACGTGTTTAGCTGTCAGATAGTTAAAGCATATCAGCACAACAGCTGCTAACACCGTCAGGACAGAATAGCTCAACCACTTTTTCCTAGGAATACGAAAGAGATAAGCATAGCCCGACCTGACTAAAATCCAAATCATCAAGCAGATAAAGAGAACACTGATGATATTTCGAATCCAGATAAGATTTCCTACCCAAGACGAGAACTCCCAATAATTGCTCCAAAATTGGGTTGTCCAAAACAATCCAAAAAACAAAAATAAATAAGAAAAAATGGCACTCGTTTTGAAAAGAATAGAGTGTTTTTTCATTGCTTTCTCCATTACAATTAAATGATATCTAATCATTTTCTAAAATTTGATAACTTTTGTGAAATGTTTTAGCAGAAACAACTTTATGATTGGTGATATCTATATAATCACCTGGATAACCAAGAACATACATCCCATAACCAGCGAATCCTCCTCCAACTGTTCCAACTAGACCAAACTTAATATTAGTTGCAATAGAAGTGTTAAGACCTGCCATTAGAATGCGCACATGATTATCCAACCAAACTATATAATTTTTTTGAAAAGCTTCCTCTACCCAACTTGGTTTAGGAGTTGCTTGACCAATTTCCCAAACATCAACAATTTGATTCCCATATTTTGCCTTCATAGCTTCAATCCTTTTTAAATACCATTACATGAGTTTGGAGTTCCCCCTATACCATAAGGACCACATGGTTTTGAAAAATGTATAATAGGCCACTTACCATTTAATTGATCCAAAGTTGGAGAAGGTGCTAGCCCACCCAATAAACCAGCAATCATATCTCCCCAACCTCCAAAACCACCTTCAACTTTCGCAAGCATATCAGTATCCATCATTTCAAATTGTGACATCGTTTTTGTATTCATAACGAATACTACTTTTTTGTTTTGTTGCAACTTTGACAATTTCAGTATAGCACTATTTGTTAAAGTTTTTCATACAAATCTTGAATTATCATCGAAACATCTTAATTTACTCAAAGAGTACAATCTTCCCAATCAACTAATAAGAAGTGAATAATATTAAATTCCATTATTCACTTCTTAAAATCGATAATTATTTTTAATCTACTATTTTTAGCTAAATACCCTATGTAAAAAAGTCAGCAAAAATGGTAATGTTGCGAAAATATTATTGATCACATGCACCGCATAGGAAGGATAAATGCTCTTGGTATAGCGGGTCAAACCGGCAAAGATGATTCCAAATGTTGCAAAGACCAAGATATCTAACAAACTAGGCAGGCTTGAAAAATGAGGAAGAGCAAATAAAATTGACGGAAGAAGCAAATCAAGGCCAAATCTCGAATGCTTAAAAAAGGCGTGTTGCAGTAATCCTCTATAGATTAGCTCTTCCATAAGTGGAGTCAGAAAGAACAAAGTTATATAGATACCTAGCTCAGCAAAGTTGGTTCCACTATAACCGATCAATACAGCCCAACCTTCAGCAGTTGACTGAACATGTTTAGCTGTCTGAACGTTAAAAGAGATCTGGAGCACTACCACTAATACTGTCAAAATCGAATACCAAAGCCATTTTTTTCTTGGAATGTGAAAGAGATAACCATGACCTGTCTTAACCAGAATCCAAATCATGACTCCGCTAAATAGCAAACTCAAGAGATTTTGAATCCAGACGAAATTGCCAATCTGGGAAGAAAATTGCCAATAATTTTGAACAATAAGCGTCAGCCGAGAAAGACCAAATACGAAAAATAAGTAAGAGAAGACTGCACTTATTTTGAAAACAAGCTGATACTTTTTCATAGAAATCCTCCCTACTATGACCTCACCTTGTCAGGCTCTACTGCTGTAAGATTAAGAAGACAGCTTGTTCTTTTTAAGGCTAACCTGACTACTAGATAATAGATACATTAAGGCATTAAAGACAATGAAAATATGTCCATAGAATAAAATCAACCTCACATCCAAACCAAGATAAAGTTTGACCATCAAAAAGATGAGCAAAAGAATTTGAAACCATAAGGTTTTTCCAAAAATAAATTTAAAGCGGTTTCGAATGTCTACTTCCTTGATTTTTACCGCCACCCCTTTATTAGCAAGAAGGAAAACGCCGGCTTCAAATAATCCACTGTAGAGAACAATCCACCCAATCGATACATTAGAGATTTGTAAAAATGTCCCTAAAAGAATATCCAACATACTACTCAAGAAAATAACAAGAAATAATCTGTATTTCATATTAAATACCTCTATTCATTTATTTCACTAACAATTTAATAGAGCCTTCTACTCAAATATCCTGTCAGAAAAGGATAGAAAGCTACTTTTTATAATACTTCAAACCCCAAATGAGCAAAAGCATGATAAGCAAGCAGAGAATAGCGCCAATATAAGCGATTAGTTGTTGGTAGGACTCTCCTGCTGTAATCCCTCTATACAAACAGATAATAGACATAAAGCCTGTCAAGCCTATGAACATGAGTTGATTGGTTCTAGGACTAACCAAATCATCATCTTCAAACTCTCTTATCCTCATCTCCCTAGTGAGGTAAACAGTAACCAAAGTCGAAGCCAAGTTAATAACCACTAAAAGAAATTGGAAAACCAAGGAAAAATTTAAAAACTGACGAGATAGAAATAGATAAGTAGAGACAAGTAAGGGCAACTGACCTAGGAACAATCTTGCAAGAAAGATGTTCCGTTTTTTAGCAATAAAAGTTTTCATTTCTTTTCTCCTTTCATATATTATTAGACGAAGAACTACACAAACTCACCGGTTCAAAACCTAAGTAGCCAGAAAAAAGAGACAGGTGACAGTAGCATTCATCAAACCATGTACAACTACACAGGAATATAGATTTCTCCGCTTTATATAGAAAATTCCTAATACAATTCCTGACACTAGATGTTGAGAGAGCATTTCTCCGTCATGAGCAAATCCAAAAAGAACAGCCGAAAAGATAATAGCAACTATGGGAGAATATTTTTCTAAACTTCCTAAAATGATTCCTCTAAAGAGTATCTCCTCCAAAAGAGGTTGAGTGAAAGTAGTTGACAACCAGAATAGAACTATGTACAAGAAACCACTTGTTTCCAAATGTTGAAAAAAGTTTAAAGAACTTGTATTATCATGGACTTTTCCAAGAACGGTCGTGAAAAATATAAAACCAACTACTAAAACCAGATTAGCCAGATAAGCAAGAACAATCCATTTCAATTCTACCCATTTGATTGGCAAGCAATCTAAAGTAGTCTCATCACCCCAGCTCTTAATAAGATATACAAGAATGGTTAAGCATATAAAGAAAGATAGAAAGAAGACACCAACACTGAACACATCTCCTATCACTCCGTCATAAAATTGTCTCACAACAGTTAATGGTACAACTTGAATAGCAAAAGTAAATAAAAAACAAGTAATTATTTTTTTAAAGATAGAAATCGTTTTTTTCATAGTTTGTTCTTTTTTCAACTCCTTAACAAGATATTTTTTCTAATTTACTACTTCCACGAACGAAGCCACCGCTTCCTTAACTTGTGATTTATCATACTTCCTGCTTTAACCTTTACACTGTTAGTATAGCACTCGTTTTGACCTTGGATCACTCAAATCATAAATGATCATCAAAACCTCTTGAATTGTTAAAAAATTTAAAAAGCAAGCATGAAAAACATACTTGCCCTGGGGGAAACTTGACAATGTGAAAATACAAAATAGAAAACTACTCACCCTCACTTCCGTATGTTCTCATATATTCTCATGATCGCAACAAGGATAGCAGCTGTCCCACTTGCCAAAGCGATAAGGGTAATGATAATGTTGAGGATTTCAGGCGTACTCCCTATTCTATTGATAAGACGGAGTAGGGATATAACTGTCAACTGAATCAGGAGTATTGATTCTACTCTTACCAATGAAGTCAGTTGATTTTCAACCGCATATAAAAATGCTGGTAGTAAAACACAGGCTATAGCAATCACAAACAGGTTGCTCCCTGTTTCTTCTCCCTTGTTCACCACGGAAATCATGAGAAGATTCGAAGCTATGATCAACGTAGAACAGATGATAAAAAAGGATTTCTTATTCATTTAATATACCTCACATACTATGGTAAAAATCAAACTGGACAAAGACAAACTTTAACAGCTAACTTCTGCTAATTTTTTCACAAATTTTCTAATGACCAACCGGCAACAAGTGAACTGTTAAAACCTGACGAAAGACTTGATTTTGACAGGTGGTATTGAGACTGGTATTGGGATGACTTTCCACAATTTTCATAACGGTATAGAGACCAACTCCTCTCTCCTCCCCTTTAGAACTGGCTCCAAAGGAGAAGATTTCAGAAATATCTATCTCCTCTTCTTTGATAGAATTTTCGATGATAAAGGTCTCCTGTGCTCCATTTTTGAAAAAGGCGATTGAAACGTGAGGTTGACTAGCCTCTGCACTGGCTTCAATAGCATTGTCACAAAGGATAGACACAATGGTTAGAAAATCAAGTAGGCTCATCCCCTCTACCTGAATCTCCTCAGGAACTTCGACATTAAAGACAATGTCCTTATCTCTGGCTTTTAGAAATTTTCCCGCGAGGAGACTTTTGAGGGCTTTATCACGAATATTCACCAATCGTCCAAGGTCATATTTATTGTCCTGCAATTTTTCACTAGAATCCTTTAAGACGGAGTCGTAGACCTCTTTTATCTGCTCCATATCCTCCTCTTCAATGCCCAAACGTAAGCTGGTTAAGAGGTTGGTATAGTCATGGCGAAAACTCCGTACTTCCTTGTAAAGTTCCTCTATATGCCGACTATAGCGTTCCATATCTCTGTAACGCAAGGCCTGTTCTTGGTCCAGTCTCTCATGGAGTTTGTCCTTCAAATAGGTATCCAGCTTCTTGATTATCCCCATAAAAAAGAGCAAGTAAAACACTAGGATCAGATGGCGAACAGTCGTTGATTGAATACCTTGTTCATATTCAAAGAAAGACAGACTTTGCATCACTAGATAGTAAGCCCCCATTATCCAGTTAATCTTAGTCAGGGACTTTTGAAAACCTGTATCAAGAATCTCCCTTCTCAAGCTAGTGAAATCATAGTCCAACCATTTCAAAAAGGCTAGAGAAATGAAGAAATTGAAAATTATTATACACAACCAAATCAAAGAGTAATCATCATGTACTTGCCCTTGTCCCAAAAATGGAAGCACAAAATAAGAAAGACCTCTATAAAAGAGATTCACCAATATCATTGGAAAGAGACCATAAAAGAAAAGGAGTTTTTTAGGAAACCCTCTTAACAATAAGAAAGACAAGCCTATGCCGTACAAGGGGTTCGTGAAATAAGATAGGTAAGTATTTCCTACTATATAGCTAATCATTACAAAAACAACGGCCAACAGTATCCTAAAAAGAAAGGCCTTAAAAATCCTCTCAAAAGTGAGACCAATTCCATCTACCTTAAAGAAAATGACAATTTCTAGCCCATTAGTAATAAGTGTATATAATAATATCCAAGCAATATTCATAAATTCTCCTAGCTCAGTGTAAGTTATTAATAGCCTCAGACACTTCCCTGACCTTATAACGCGCGATCAAACAACTTCCACCATTGGGAAAGAAAAGCAGTTTTTCTTTCTTATCCAAACGAACCACATTGGCAGGATTGATGAGAAAAGAGCGATGGCACTGCAAGAGACGAGGCTCCTGCTTGAAAACCTCCTCTAAACTCGCTGTAAATTCCAGCCTGTCTGTCTTGGTATAGAGAATAACACGATGGGCTCTGGGCGATGTTTCGAGATAGTAAACCTCTTTAAAAGGATACTGGAATTGGGCAAATTTTGATTTAAAATAAAAGCAATCTTCCGCCAGACTTTTACTATCTTGACTATTGGCATAGAGAAGGGCTGTTTCGATCCGAGACTCAAACTCCTCTGCCGAAAGGGCCTTATCAATGTAGTCCAAAGCAGACACTTGGTAGCGAAAGGACAGGGGCATAAACTCCGAGTGAGTCGTCACAAAGACGATTAAGGCATAAGGATCCCTATCCCGAATCTTTCTAGCCACTTCCAGACCATTCATCTCTTCATTTCGAATCTCAATGTCCAAAAAGAATAGCTGATGTGCTCCCTTCTCATGCACCTCTGCCAGCAGTTGGTCTGGCTTGCCAAAGACCTCAAAAGAGCTAGGAGTGATATGATGTTTTTTCAAGAGTTTCTCAATCGTCGTTTCAATTCTAGTCTGTTGGGAAAAATCATCTTCTAAAACAAATATTCTCATCTTTTTACTCCCCTTGTTTCAATTTCTTCCTAAAAAGAGAATAGCAAAAATACTCTGACACAAGCCCACCAAATCTTAAACAGGCCTTCAAAGCTCCTGAAAGGTATCTTGTTCCTCAAATAAGCATGATAATCTTACCACTATTTTATCATAAAATCTTAACAGTACCATTCAGGAAATTTCAAGGACAATTAAAGATTTTATGGTGAACAAGGAGATAAAAGTGATAAACTGACAGTATCAAAATACAATTGCTAGAATCAAGACTAGCACCCAGATTAAAGGAGGAATTCTCATGACAGATGCAGACCCTATCAAAAGAGCTCAGACTTTGATTACTGACTTAAACAAAGCCTATCAAGCATGCAAACAGGCAACAGCTGACGACGTCCGCTTTCAGGAACAACTAAACTCTATTCTTGGCTTTCTAGCCAAGGCTGAGACAGTGGATAATCGAGTCTTGATTGAACTGGAAAAATTTTACCAGACTTCCAGTCTTCTCATGGGACTCAGCGCTCTTGATCCCGATGCTCCTACTCGCGCCGCTTGGCGAGCCTATGACCGCTTCCACTTTGACCAAGTCAAGACCAAGTTGAGTCTCTACGGACCAACCATTATTCTGTAGAAAATAAAAGAAGTTGAGCTAGATTGAACTCAACTTCTTTTTTAATATCATATAAGCAAGTTTTAGTCCTGCATCTGACGTTTTACCTGATAAGGTAAATACAAGACTAGTAAAACCAAACCAGCTCCCAGTAAGGCTAGAAGGGCTAGTTTTTCTTGGAAGGTAATCAATCCAACAACTAATTCCACTACTAAGACCAAAATGGTCAATCCTCGGACTACAGCCTGTAAACCTTTTTCCTTTTGCCCCTTGTCCAGTGGAAAGAGTTGGGTCAAATACTGGTAGTCAAAGGCGTGATAGAGGGCCAGCAACTGAAAGAGCAAGAGGTAGTTAAAGAGAACCACCACTGCTGTCGCAATCCAAGCTTGCTCGATAAAAACTTGCGCCAGTATGGAAAGCAAGAGCAGACGGAGACTGAGGGCAAAGAAATCTCCATTTCGCAAATAAGAACGGAGATAGAGATTTTGCCAAATCTTTCCAGGAACCTTCTGAACAGCCTTTAGGATAAAGTCCAGATAGGCACGACGCTTGACGCTGTTTGAAATTCCCTTGACCTGCGTAAAGAGGGCAAAGAAACGAAGTAAGACTTGCTTGCGCTTGCTTTCTTGGGAAATGACATAGTCCCAGTCCAGTCTAGTTTCCGTAAAAAACTTGCTGGCCTTTTGACGAAAAAGCAGATATTTCCCTACACCCAATAGGAGCACATAGACCAAAAAAACTGGTATGCCATAACCCATTGCCAAAAATAGGGGAGCAAATAAAAGCAAGAAAAGGGTCTGGACAAAGAGCCAAAAGACTAGGGAAATGCCAGTTTGACGCTTGAGATGGAACTTGACTTCCTCTTCTCCAACTAAGAGAAAGAGCTTGTCTGGAGCCTCCATATAGGTGGCAATTCCTCCCCAAAGCAAAAGTAAAACAGACGTAATTCCTACAAACAAAAGGATAGGCCAATGATTTTCAGGAAAATCTTGCAAGAGTTGACTGTACTGGTAGGCTAGAAAACCCAGCAGGACAAGCAGGAACAATACAAAGTGGTCATTGAGAACATAGCGCAGATAACCGACACACTCCTTACGAAAAGCCTGCTTTCTCTTTAAAAACAAGTCTTTCATAGCTCCTCCTCTTTGGTCAGAGCCAAGTAAATATCATTCAAACTAGCCTCAGGCATGTCAAAGGCTTCGCGCAGTTGAGTTAGATTCCCCTTGGCACGCACCTCTCCCTTGTGGAGAATAACAAAGGCATCACACATCTTCTCCGCCGAATCCAGCACGTGAGTACTCATGAGAATGGACTTGCCCTGTTGCTTTTCCACTTCCAAAAGCTGAATCAAGTCAGAAATAGCCAGCGGATCGAGACCAAGGAAAGGCTCATCCACGATGAAGAGACTCGGATCTACCACAAAAGCACAGATAATCATGACCTTCTGCTTCATCCCTTTTGAAAAATGAACTGGGAACCAGTCCAATTTCTGGTCCAGACGGAACATTTTTAACAAGGGTTCTACTCGTTCAAAAGTCACTTTCTGCTCGATACCATAAGCCATAGCAACCGTTTCGATATGCTCTCTGAGAGTCAATTCCTCATACAGACTAGGTGTCTCAGGAATGTAGCCAATTTGCTTGCGGTAGCTCGTTGCATCTTCCTGCAGGGTCAGGCCATTGATATTGATGGAACCACTATAAGGTGTCAAGAGACCAATAATCTCATTGATGGTCGTTGATTTCCCAGCACCATTGAGACCAATCAAACCGACCAGCTGCCCACTTTCAACAGTAAAAGACACGTCTTTCAAGACAGGGACATGAACATAGCCACCTGTCAGGTTTTTAATTTCTAACATATTTTCTCCAAATCTGGTATAATGTAGCTATATTATATCAAAATTCAATACAGTAGAGGTAGATTTTATGTCAGATTGCATTTTTTGTAAAATCATTGCAGGGGAAATTCCTGCTTCAAAAGTATATGAAGATGAGCAGGTTCTTGCCTTTCTTGATATCTCTCAAGTGACACCAGGACATACCTTGGTCGTGCCAAAAGAACACTATCGCAATCTTTTAGAAATGGACGCTACTAGCGCCAGCCAACTCTTTGCCCAAGTACCAAAAGTGGCTCAAAAAGTCATGAAAGCTACCAAGGCCGCTGGTATGAATATCATTGCCAACTGTGAAGAAATCGCAGGGCAAACCGTCTTTCATACCCACGTTCACCTCGTGCCTCGCTACAGTGCCGACGATGACCTCAAGATTGATTTTATCGCCCACGAACCAGACTTTGACAAACTTGCTCAAGTTGCTGAAACTATCAAAAACGCCTAAGGAGTTGCCATGAAATTATCCAACCTACTGCTATTTGCAGGAGCTGCAGCCGGAAGTTATCTGGTCACAAAAAATCGCCAAAACATCACAGATGAAGTCTTGAATACCACTGACCGCATTCAAGCTATCAAGGACGATGTGGATATTATCCAAAACAGCCTACAAATCATCGACCAACAAAAAGAACTCATCAAGGAATACCAAGAAGACCTGACTTACAAATTTAAAGTCTTGGAAAAAGATATCCAGACTAGACTAGCTGTTATCAAAGAAACACAGGAAACTGAAGATAAGTAAAAAGAGCCCGACGGCTCTTTTTAAAATATAAACAAGCTATATTACATCAACAATACATCACAATTTAAACAACTCATTCACCATTTCGTAACTAAATCGAATACTTTCCCAGACTTTCCGCCGTAATGAAAACATCTGAAATAGTTTGGTTTCAGATGTTCGGAAACTTTGAGACCTAGGCTAAAAGTTTAGGTATGGAACTTCGAAGAAGATCGCTACCGTCCGTCATTACTTAAGGAAAGTTTTAAAAAATCTATAAATAAAAAGAGCCCGATGGCTCTTTTTGCTTTATTCTCCTTCAAAGGCATCTTTAATATGGTCAAAGAATCCCTTTTTCTTTGGATTGACCTTCAAGTCACCAGCAGCTGCGAATTCTTTCAAGGCTGCTTTTTGGCGGTCGTTCAAGCCTGTCGGTGTTACGACATTAACAGTGACGTATTGGTCACCAACTGCACCGCCACGAAGACTCGGAGCTCCTTTGCCACGTAGGCGGAATTTCTTACCAGTCTGAGTTCCCTCTGGGATAACCAATTCAACATCACCATGAACAGTTGGGATATCAACTGTGTCACCAAGAGCCGCTTGGACAAAGTTGAGGTTCAGATTGTAGAAGATAGTCGTTCCTTCACGTTCAAACTTGTCGCTGGCTTCCACAGAAACCACCACGTACAAGTCACCGTATGGTCCACCGTTAAATCCTGCTTCACCCTGACCAGCTAAGCGAATTTGTTGACCTGTTTCCACACCCGCAGGGATTTTCACATGTACGCTATGGGCTTGTTTTTCATGCCCTGTTCCGTGACATGTTGTACATGGATCTTTAATTTCTTTTCCACGACCATGACAGACATCACAGGTTACTTGACGACGCATCATACCAAGAGGAGTTTGTGTATCAACGTTAATGACACCAGCTCCATGACAGCGTCCACAAGTGACTGGACTTGTTCCTGGCTTAGCACCAGAGCCATTACATGTACGACAGCTTGCTTCACGGTTGTATTTAACTTCTTTTTCAGCTCCAAAAATAGCTTCTTCAAAAGTCAAATTCACACGGTATTGGAGGTCATCCCCCTGACGAGGAGCGTTTGGATTACGCGAAGCACCTCCTCCGCCGAAGAAACTTGAGAAGATGTCCTCAAAACCACCGAAGCCACCTGCTCCGTTGAAACCGCCGAAACCACCAGCACCACCAAAGCCACCGTTAGCTCCTGCAGCACCATATTGGTCATAGGCAGCCCGTTTTTGGGCGTCACTCAAAGTCTCATAGGCTTCTTGAACTTCCTTGTACTTTTCCTCAGCACCAGGCTCCTTGTTGATATCTGGGTGATATTTTTTCGAAAGCTTACGATAAGCCTTTTTGATTTCGTCTGCCGAAGCGTTTTTTGACACCCCCAGACGATCATAAAATTCAGTATTGTTCATACAAGATACCAAGACCGTAAAATTCGACTGAAAAATAGGAAATCTGACGCTGGAGCGATGCTCCTAGGCAGATTTATCTTTTTTCCGAGAATTTAGGTCGGGTTCAATTCCTTTCTTTTATATTTAGTAAGAAATTCTGAAACCCGTGTTCAATTCCCTGAACACCCTTGTTCCTTTCTATAATTTTCATGTAAATCTTTAGAGACTGTTTTCTATACTCTGCTTCACTTGATTAAACTCTTCATCTGATAGAGTAAATATCAAATCCTCTTCAGCATACTCGTTCTGTTCTTTAAAATAGTTGTCCGTATTCTCTGCCAACCCTAAACCGAAAATCACTTTTCTTGCAAACTCTTGATGTGCAAAACCGATAGCCGTAATGATTTGTTTATCTTGGACAAGAACTTTCGGTTGGAAATTCTCACGTGGAAGAAATTCAAAATAGTCAAAGAAGTTTTGCCAAATTCCACCTGTAAATTTCGTGTCGTTCAACAAGCCTGATTTCGCCAATAAAAGGGGCGCTGAAGAAATGGCTGCAATTAGGATATCTTGCTCATCGAGACCTTTCAAAAACGAAATCAATTTCTCATCCTGTAGAGCAGGCCCTATATTTACCATTCCTGGCAAAATCACACAAGAATAATCTTCTATACGGATTTGATTCAATGTTTTCGTCGGTTGACAGGGCAAACCATCCTCAGAGATCACCATCGAATTCTCAGAAGCTACATAATCAATCGTGATGTCAAAAGACAGAGATAAAGTACTCGTTAAAGTGGTTATCTCATAAAGAGAGAAATTAGGATAAATGATACAAAGTACTTTTTTCATACGCAACATCCTCTATTTTATCGAAAAACAGAGGCTGGGTTGCAACCTCTGTGGTTAGATTATTCCTTTGAAATAAAAATTATTGTATTATCTCTAGTAGTAATCTTCAAAGACCTTTTAGCCAAATCAAATTCAAATTTATTATAGTGTGGGTCTTGTGTTTTATATAGATCTAACTCCTGACGTATATGATCTGAAAAGTCAATCATAACATCTTTAAACACAGAAGTGTAGTCATATTTACTCTTACCAACAGCTACTTCTGTAAATTCTTTATAAATGACATTTCCATTTCTTTCCACAGTTACCATCATTTCTGTTGGATTACAATGTAAATTAAATAATTCTTCAAAAAACTTTATCTTTTCATGATAATCTGCAATGTCAGAAAGATTATTTTTATCAACACTCATAACACTAGCCCCTTACTTCTCAGTAAACTCTCCGTCTACGACGTCATCGCCTGCGTTTCCTGTTGCTTGTGCTCCTTCTGCTCCTGCTTGAGTTTGTTGGGCTGCTGCGGCTTGTTCGTAGAGTTTAACAGCAAGGCCTTGAGCTTTTTCGTTCAATGCTTCAAGTTTTGCTTTCATGTCGTCCAAGTTGTTGTCTTCTTGAGTTTTCTTAAGATCATCAAGGGCAGCTTGTGCAGCATCACGTTCTGCATCGAAGCCTTTGCCTTCAGTTTCTTTGATTGTCTTTTCAGTCGCAAAAATGGCTTGGTCTACTTCGTTACGAAGGTCAACTTCTTCTTTACGTTTCTTATCTGCTTCAGCGTTAGCTTCTGCATCTTTCATCATGCGGTCGATTTCTTCGTCTGTCAAACCTGAGTTAGATTGGATAACGATTGTTTGTTCTTTTTGAGTTCCAAGATCTTTGGCTTTAACAGATACGATACCGTTCTTATCGATGTCAAATGTTACTTCGATTTGAGGAATTCCACGAGGTGCAGCTGGGATATCAGTCAATTGGAAACGTCCAAGAGTCTTGTTATCTGCTGCCATTGGGCGTTCACCTTGAAGAACGTGGATATCAACGGCTGGTTGGTTGTCTGCTGCTGTTGAGAAGACTTGTGATTTAGAGGTTGGAATTGTTGTGTTGCGGTCGATGAGTTTTGTGAAGACTCCACCCATTGTTTCAATACCAAGTGACAATGGAGTTACGTCAAGAAGGACAACATCTTTGACATCACCAGTGATGACACCACCTTGGATCGCAGCACCCATAGCAACTACTTCGTCAGGGTTTACTGATTTGTTTGGTTCTTTACCAGTTTCAGCTTTAACTGCTTCTACAACAGCTGGGATACGAGTTGAACCACCAACAAGGATAACTTCATCGATTTCTGACAAGCTTAAACCAGCATCTGAAAGGGCTTGGCGAACTGGAACTTTTGTACGTTCAACAAGGTCACGAGTCAAATCGTCAAATTTAGCACGAGTCAAAGTCATTTCCAAGTGAAGAGGTCCAGCCTCACCTGCAGTGATAAACGGCAAGCTGATTTGTGTTGAAGTTACACCAGAAAGGTCTTTCTTCGCTTTTTCAGCTGCATCTTTCAAACGTTGCATTGCCATCTTGTCAGTAGACAAGTCAATACCGTTTTCTTTCTTGAATTCTGCTACCAAGTGGTCGATGATTTTTTGGTCAAAGTCGTCACCACCCAGTTTGTTGTCCCCTGCAGTTGACAATACGTCGAAGACACCGTCACCCAATTCAAGGATAGAGACGTCGAATGTACCACCACCAAGGTCGAATACCAAGATTTTTTCTTCTTTATCAGTCTTGTCCAAACCGTAAGCAAGGGCTGCTGCAGTTGGTTCGTTGACAATACGTTCTACTTCAAGACCAGCGATTTTACCAGCGTCTTTTGTTGCTTGACGTTGAGCATCGTTGAAGTAAGCTGGAACTGTGATAACAGCTTTGGTTACTTTCTCACCAAGGTAGTCTTCAGCGTAGCCTTTCAAGTATTGAAGAATCATAGCTGAGATTTCTTGTGGAGTGTATTCTTTTCCGTTTGCAGAAACTTTTTCAGAAGTACCCATCTTAGACTTGATAGAGATAACTGTATCTGGGTTTGTGACTGCTTGACGTTTCGCAGCATCACCAACGATGATTTCGCCGTTTTTGAATGATACTACAGATGGAGTTGTGCGGTTACCTTCTGGGTTTGCGATGATTTTGCTTTCAGTTCCTTCAAGAACTGCTACTGCTGAGTTTGTTGTACCTAAGTCAATACCGATAATTTTAGACATGTGTTTTTCTCCTTGTTAGTTAATTTTCTATTTTTCTTTTTGATACTCTTCTTAGGTGGCGGCGCCGTCAGAGCTTAACCTCGTCAATCTCTTTGACTAAACTTTGAGCCTATGGTCTCAAAGTTTGCGCAAGTAGCGCCACGGCGAAGAGTATCGTCTTTGGTTCGCTTCGCTCACTATTGCAAAGCTGAACTACTTTTTTATCTTTCTTCATAGTTTAGTGTCGTTTCGGACAAGTTTTCTATTATGTAAATTGCGACACGAGGAGTCGAAATCGATTTTATTTCGACGACGAGTTAGTAAGGAGGCTAGGCAAACGCCATAGCGATTGCCGTTTTCTGACGAGTTGCTTTAGCTACCGTCAGAATTGCCTAATCGAACACGCCCTAAGCTCTGGGTAAAAAAGATAGATTTTCTTGTGTTCATCGAACACTTCGTCAATCTCCTATTTTTACTGTGAACTTTCTACGGGCTTTGTATCTTAGTTGTACACTACTACCATTGCTGGGCGTAGGATGCGGTCATGGAGTTTGTAGCCTTTTTGGAAGACTTGGGCGATGGTATCTGCTGGGTGTTCATCGTCTGCTGGGAGGGTTTGGATGGCCATATGGTAGTTATGGTCAAATTCTCCGTCAGCTGCGATTTCTTCGATTCCTTCTTCTTTCAAAGCGTGAATCAAGCTTTCTTGCACCATTTCCAAGCCCTTCTTCACATCATCTGTCAAACCTTCAACTGCAAGTGCACGCTCAAGGTTGTCGAGCGATGGTAAGATTGCTTTTGCCAAGTCTTGGCTACGATAACGTTGCAAGTTTTGACGCTCTTCATTGGCACGGCGTTGGATATTTTGCATTTCTGCATGAGCACGAAGGTATTTGTTCTCGAACTCATCTGCACGTTCATTTGCCAAGTCCAACTCAGACTTCTCAGGAGTTGCTTCTTCTACCGTTTCCACAACTTCCTCTTCTTGAACTTCTTCTACTTCTTCATTTTTTATATCTTGGGCCATTTTCGCCTCCTTTAATGATTTCAATCTTAATGTACTTCGTAATGATTACTGCTGAGGTAGCGGTAAAAATCTGTCAACTTCATGGTCAAAACACGGTTGACCACATTGACTTGGTTGATTAGCTGTTGGTAATCCAGATTAACAGGACCAATAATCGCTAGAATTCCAACTCCCCGATAAGGAATGAGGAACTTGCTACTAATCACCGCTAGGTCTGCTAGACAGGACTCTTGACTGTCCGCAACACGGACATTTTGCATCTGATCCTCATGCAACCCCTCACGAATCTCCAGAGCCACCTTTTGCGGTTGGTCAAAGAACTGATAAGCTGCCAGATTGGCAAAATTCAAGAGATTGACCTTGCCTGCCACCACGATATTTTCGTTGAACATTTCCTTAAAGATGTGTTCAAAGAGATCAATCACATTGTCCGTTGTTGTAAAGTAACGCTGGATAATCTGCGGAATCTCCGTCCGAATCTTGTAGTGGATATCTAGAACGGTGTGACCGAGGAAACGTTCCTGAATGATATTCTTCAGTTTCAGCAAATCCTCCTGCAAGAAGTTCCTTGGAATCAGAAATTGACTGGTAACCGTTCGAGACTCGTCTAGGGTAAATACTGCCAAGGCTGTATGTTGCCCCAAAACAACGATATCAAAGGCTGTCAAACGTTGCCTGCTCGGCTCAACATCCAGTGCCACTACCGTACAGCCACTCAAGTCTGTCAGTAGATTAGCTGCCTCTTGCAAAATATCCTCCAGTTTGAAGAATTCCTGATCAAAGGCTTTGACAATCTCGTAAACCTCATTTTCAGCCAGTCGATCAAAATCCAGTGAGTGTTTTACATAGTACTGAAAACCAGCAACACTTGGCATCCGACCACTTGAAGTATGAGTCTTTTCAAGCAAACCTTGCTTTTCTAGAGCCGCCATGTCATTACGAATGGTTGCACTGCTAGAGTTAATAGACTCTTGCAAGGCTTTGGATCCGACAGGTTCGTGCGTTTTGGTAAAGATGTCAATAATGAGATTTAGAATATCCTGCTGACGCTCTGTAACCACCTCATCACCCCTCTCTGTCTGATCGATTAGCACTCGATACACTTAAGTGCTAACTTATGATTCTATTATACACCCTTAAAAGAGAATGTCAAGACAAAAACTCAAAAAATTAGCACTCTTTTACCAAGAGTGCTAAAAATCAGTCTGAAGACCTAGAACCTTACTGTTCATCTACTTGATATTTCCTTTTAAGTCTTAAAAAACCATAGATTAGATAGGAAATCAAGAGAGCATATAAAAGAAAAATAACGAAGAAAGACATAGAAAGTTCTTCTTTAAATAAACTCATACAAACAACAAAACCACCTAAGAAAGTAGCTGTACAGGAACGAAGTCTAGATCGCATAACTTCCCATCTGAGCCCCTTACTCATATAAACTTGATCCTCTGGAAGTAAATTAGAAGACGATTTACGAAGAATCGAACAAGAACCTGCTTCTATCAATTCCCAACCTCTATTTCTAAAATCTTGCAGTTCATACTTATGCTTTTTAAGAAATCTAGAATCATAGATACGGTAGATGACATCGTTCGGTTGACATTGGTCAAAATAGAAAAAACCAAAACGACTAGTTCTATACCTCCAACCTTTCAAATGCATCTCATGTAAATATTCTTCTTCCTTGTCCAAATCAAGAATAGTGAAAATTCGAAATTGCTTTTTATTTATCATGACTTCCCCTCCAATTTTGAGCATACCTATCCCATCATAAATCTGATAATTCCTTCTTTTTATGCCATAACTTCCAGCCAATAGAAGAAACTATTAAGAAAAGGATCAAAGATAAGAAAATATCTAGCCCGACTGCAAGTAAACTCCATAGACCATACGCATTACTTCTATTGAGCAATTTAAGTAAGAATGATATATGTATGGCTAGCAAAAGTAAAACAGGTACTAATCGCAGTCTTAAAATGCGATTAACCATAGCTAACTTCCCAGCAGCGTCATTATAAATTTCAAACTCGGCATTCGATTCAATTTCAGAATGTGCTTTTCTAAAATAGGAAAAACTATTAAAGTCTGTAATATGCTCCCAGCCACAGTCTTTAAACAGTTGTAAATAGGAGGCTCTCTCTGATTTTTCCATTGGGTAAAAATCCAACTGATAAGACACTTGCTCAGAGTGACACTTTTCAAAGGTATACTTAACTGCAAACAATAAGATAGAATAGCTTACTTTTCTAAGTTTCCAGCCCTTAGCATGCATTTCTCTAAAGTACAGAGCCTCCCTCTCATAATCCGCAATTGTAAAAATTCGATAAACAATTTTCTTTTCCATCATCCTTCCTCCCGACTGTTTCTATAGAGCCGTTCAATACGCTTCAATTCAATATCTAAGACTTTGCGTCCCAAGTCTGTAATCTGATAGATTTTACGTTTTCCCTCTTCGCGAACAAAGGAAATCAAACCATCCTTTTCCATTTTTGACAAGGTTCCATACATAGTCCCAGGACTAATTGAAACTTGCGAATCTGTCATCTCCTTGACCTTTTGCGTAATACTATAACCATGACCTTCCTTTTGCAGACAGAACAAGATATAAAAACCCGTTTCCGTCATCGGAAGATAAACTCGACGAATCTTATCCGTTAATTCCATTTATAGCCACCTCCTATCCAGTTCGATATATCGCACTTCGTTATATAAAATATATCACACCTCGATATAAAATGCAAGAAATAATCGGCATTCTCTCTAAACATCGATCGACTATTTTGCCTTCATATTCAACTCCATGCATTGGATAATCCAAACTATCTTATACTATTCAACCTACTTCAGCTTCACCTCGCCGTATATATGTTACTGACTTCGTCAGTCTTATCTACATCCTCAAAACAGTGTTTTGA